>JBHLQK010000157.1:0-7411 GCA_048884925.1 Candidatus Thorarchaeota archaeon | reverse complement strand
TCTTTTGGAATATGGGACCTACAAGCAAACCCCGGACTTTGATGGCCCTGGGGGCTATCCTTATTCTAGTCACGGTTGGTTCTGCTATAGTGGCACTTCCGTTATTGATGCCTGCTCCTTCTCCTCCTGAAACAGAGGACTCAATCACGTTGACGCTGCTAAGCAATGCAGGTGTCATGATTGAGGCAGATGATCTGAGGATATACATTGACCCAATAGACCTCAACTCGAGCTTCGCTGACCTTGACGCGGACGCTATTCTGATAACTCATCCTCATGGGGACCACTATCAGAGCTCTACCATAGACATGCTTCAGAAGGAAAGTACAGTGAATGTCTTTCCTGCGGATATGTCAATGCAAGTCAGCATTTATGACGGCATAGGGGTAGTTCCTGGCGATAGCATCCAAGTTGGTACCGCCAACATCACCGCCTTCTACATGTATACCTTTGCTGTGGAAGGCTATGATGCAACACACCCGAGGGAAGCCAATTGGACTAGCTATATCATAGAGATTAATGGATTCACATTCTTCCACGCAGGCGATTCCAAGAACATCTTGGAATACTACGATATTGCTGGGCGAATTGACGTGGCATTGTTGCCGCTGGGACCTGGTTGCCAGACAATGGCTGATTACGAGATTGTATCTGCCATTTCTGCTATTCAGGCTGATTACTTCATTCCAATTCACTTCACTGAAGGCGCATGCGAGTCATTTATGGCCAATTACGGCAGTTATATCGAAGATGCCGATTGTGAAGCGGTGCTAGTGGATAATTATGAATCTCATTCATTTGTGATGAGCTAGAGAAACATCTACAAATGGAGTCTGGCTGAGCCAATGCCAGCTCCATCTCCCCTTTTTGAAGAATCGACATTCTCGAGATCACTCTTATCTGATACCAGAAGATGTATAAGCAAATATGCTTCACAATTGTTAATTCTACGGTGATGACATGACTGTTGCAGAGAACATCAAATTAGTTAGGCGGGCAACAGAAGCCTACAACAATGACGGTGCGAAGGCATTTGCAGATTACATGGATGACTCAGTTCTTGACTACATGCCTAATGGGCATGAACCTCTTAAGGGAAAGGATGCATTTATTGAAGACAATATAGCATTCGCCAAGATATTCACAGACCTGAAGGCAGAAATAACTAATATTTTCGGTCAGGATGATTGGGTTTGCATCCAAGGAATCATGACTGCTACACATTCTGGGCCTTTCACGCTTTACAATGGAAAGCAAATCCCTCCAACAGGCAAATCCATACGAATCCCAATTAGCAATGTGATAAAGCTGAAGGATGGGAAGATAGTTGAGATTCATGAGTACTTTGATCAGATGACTTTCATGACTCAGCTTGATGCTTCTTAACCCGGCCCAATATCCATTCTATGACAACACAATTATACTCGAATTCTCAGTCCGATGTTGACACCAGTCAGTTGCGCAGCTGACGGTGTTCGGAAGACCGGGGTCCAAACGGGGTTGTTTGAGACTTGATACACCGAACCATAGATGATAAATATTTGGAAACAGACACAACCCAAGATGTTCAGCACATCATCGTTTCATTGATAGAGAGCGGTCTGTCTATATTCTACAAGTCATTTGTTGCATCCGAGATTGACCCTGACCTTTTCAGTGCAGTTCTTACGGCTTATTCTTTCATTCAGGAGATGCATGGTGGTCAAGGTGTGAACATGGACCATGAAACCTACATCGTAGAAGATCAAGTTGCACACATCTGCTATGGAAGTTATTTGGCGGGCATCGCCGTCGCGCGAGGAGCTATTGAAGACCAATTCATGGTCAAACTCAGAAAATTCATCACTGCCTACGAGAATGAATATGGGTTTCTTCTATCGACATGGGATGGTGACCGCTCGTTCTTCGATCATGAGTGGGCAGACATTCAATTAAAGGAGTATATCAGTCCAATAGAAACAAGTTATAGGCTTCACGAACGCCCTCTGAGTCTTTCATCAAACGCTCAGCAATTTCGCCTTATTCTTCTCGTCCGTAGATTTGTTGGGTCCGACTCTTTCAGTCCTGATACTCTCAGAAATCTCCTCATGAGGGAACTCGATGTTACTGAATACATTGCTAATGATTTTCTAGCTATGTTGGAAAACAAAGGGATAATTCTGAAAGTAATGTAGCAATTTTTGGCATTTAAGGTCCAGAATGCGATTATATGGAAGGTACGACTGAAAAAAAGCTGAGGGGAGTGGCCTTAGGCCTTATCTCCCTCTTCTGACAAACACTACAATTAGAAGTACGATCACAATTCCACCCAAAGCAGCAGCAATCAAAAGGGTTTGATCTATTGGGGGCGGAGGAGTGGGAGTAGTACTTGGGGTTGTAGTGGTGCCTGTGGTTGTAGTGGTTGTGGGCTCAGTATGAAATGTCAGGGTGAAAGTTGAAGGAGTGGCTCCTCCTGCCCTGAAATGCGCCTCATCTCCGGAGTTGTTGTGAATTGCTACGAAGAATGGTTGCGGACTGCCATTAAAAGCAACATCGTCAGCTGAGCTTCCTGTATCCAGAGCTCTCTTGAACTCCACATGCCAAGCTGTCCCATTATGAGTTGAACTAGATAGGACATCTCCTCTGCTGCCTGTAGGAATGGTGGAGTTGTAGCCGTGTACGTAATCACTAATTGGTGTTGAATTAGCACCATTTGTCCATGCGATAACTGCTCCTACATTATCCCAGTAGGGACGATCATCGTTACTGAAAGAAGCTACAGGAGAGCTGTTTCCAAGAGATGCAGTGATTGCCGCTGGACTTCCTGCTTGAGCGACAACTGAGTTGTCCAAGTAGCCTCCGGCGGTCTTTGCATCGCCATGCCTACCTGAACCATCCCAAAACTTATCATCTGTCCAACCAGCAGGAGCTGTGCGCGCGGCTTTCCAATGCCATATATCGAACAGCATATTGTCTGTTGTACCGGGGTTATGACCACAAATCATTGCGGTTCCCAATCCCCAAGCGATGGTGATACGGTCTTCGTTGCCTCCGACATTTTCCCAATGCGTGCCGTTGAATGCCCAACCTCTTCGTGTATCATCCTTTGTTGTATCATTCCATGTGGCGTAAATATACAAATAGGTCTCGTCTGCAAGAGCTTTTAGCGTAACATGGATTCCAGACCCTTCCACATCGGGGATGACAAGCGTATCAGCGCTACCCCATGCAGCTTCTGAAGCATCACCATCCAGCGTGATAGCATCTGTAGTGGCATAGACCATTAGTGTAGTTCCGTCTGGGAGGGCCACAATGTTCTGTGTGGCAAAGAACGCTGCCAGAAAGAATCCAAGAATGGCTAGTCCTGCGTAAACATTCCTTGATTTCAAATGCTTGAACCCCTTCTATGTCATGCAAGTGCTGTTATTCAGCACTCCTTGACAAGACAAACTACTAGTTAAGCTTCTATCAATTGTCCGCTATAGTTCGATACTGAACATACTGGTGAGGACAAAAAGAATGGTAGGACAAATACGATATTAATATGGAGGGAGGAGCCGGGCCGGGAAGAACCCGGCCCTCCCAATATGGTATACTATTTCTCTTATGGAGTTGGAAATCGCATGAAGTGACCTGCAATCCTTCGCGTGCTCGATCCGAGAATCGATATGATCACAGGAAAGCTGTGATTGCCTTCGAGTTACAGGACTAAGGGATAAATAAAGGACTATCAGAAATTAGGTATAGTATCAAAGTGAACATAGTGGCTGTTTTAGAACAGCTGCGTGGTCTTCAGTATCCGCAGTCTACTTTGAAATAGCTCCGACGCCTGTTAATGCAGTGATATGGACAACCCTCTCTTCTCTGACTGTCCTGAAGTATTTCTCTAGTGAGGTCCTCAGTACATTAACATCTAGGTAATTATCTCCCTCAGGAGTTGGGTGTTCTCGCTGCTCAATGAACTCTCCGATACTAAGGGGTTCTTCATATCTGGCAATGAGAGCTGTGGGACTTACAATAGCAAGTTTCCCTTTGGGCTTTATCACTCTCCGCCATTCGAGCAAGCAAGCATCCAGGTTCGTCCTTTTGATGTTCCCAGTCACAGCTAAAAGACTCAGATAGTCATCCTTGATTGGTATGTCTTGAAGAGTGCCATCCAATTGCAGTATGCCCTCTACATCAAGTTCTGGATTTGCTGTCTTGGGGCAGATAGCATAGATATTCGCACGTGGGCGCTCTTTCTGAAGTTGTCGAAGGAGTCGTTTGATAGTTTCTGATATTCCGGGAGCAACATAACCAATGCTGATTTCTTTACCCATCCCCTTTAACAGAAGACTAGCTAATGCATTGAACGCACTGAGCTTAGGCGGAAGAGACAGTAGATATTCAATATAGAAATCATGAACAGTCTTGATTGACTCTATGAGAATTCTCTCCCGCTCTAGCTTGCCCTTTGCAGCAATACTGTAGACTCTACGTTTAGGACCAGAATCGCTCTTCTCCCAACGGTCATTCAGTAATCCATCTGTCTTCATCTCGCCTAGGATTGCATATAGACGGCCAATACCTACATTGATGCTTCTCTCTACAAGCTCTTGGTGGACCTCATAACCATAGAACTCGCTCGTCCCAAACATTCTGAGGATCTTTTTCTTGAGTTCGGGTGTTCTCATTATAGATGAGGCCTCCACTTGCAGAAGTTCAAGAAGCGTGCCCTGTCTGGATACTCGCTTCATTAAGAACTAATCTCTAGCGGCCTATTTAAAGAGCTGATAGGCTAGAGAGTAGCCTTTGGCAACGGATTTCGTTTGTGCTGGGAGCTTGAAACCAGGCCAAGGACTCTGTTGACGTTCTCCCGTGAATAACCTGCTGATACGATGGCAGTAGGCTCCATACCTTTATCGAATCTAAGATACAAGATGCTGTCCAGCTCTGGATAAGAGACCCCTATCTCTCCCTCATCAGTCTGATTTGCCCAGAGACCGGCTGAAGGGATTTTCTCACAAAGGTGGTTGGGTAAACCAACATGTCTCGCAAGACCCAAGACATTCATTTTGTAGAGTTCAGCTATAGGCAGTATATCGACGCCGCCATCACCGTACTTTGTGAAGTATCCAATGAGCAGCTCGCTCTTATTGCCGGTGCCAAGGACAAGTCCGTTTCTATTGTTGGCCACGCCATACCATGCAGCCATCCTGAGTCTAGCCATCAGGTTTCCAAGTGCGACCTTTCCAAGATTCAAAGGTCTGTATGCTTCGACGGCAGGGCCAATCTCAAAGATTTCATAGGACATTCCCAGCGACTTTGCCAAGTCAATAGCATCTTTGACATTCTCTGCATCCTTTTTCGCATCGACCGGAAGTAGAAGTCCCTTTACCTTATCGCCTCCCAGAGCCTCACATGCGAGTGTCGCCACCAGACTTGAGTCAATTCCACCACTAAGGCCCATAACCATACACGAAACTCCTGCCCCATCGAAATACTTCTGGATGAAATTCACGATTTTCGTTCTTGTTTCTTTATAATCCTCGATAAGCAGGCCATCAGGCAGTTGCATTTGTATTCCCTCGTATATCTACTCTCCTTTGGATTGCGCTTTAGAAGTTACGTGTTTTGGGCGATTCTTGCGTGTGGATCTATACAGCTGGCAAAATGCGTTCTATTAGCAAATAGAAGAACGAAACATTTCCGAGATACAGAATCATAACTGTGAATGCTCCAATTATCCATAACCAGATAGGTTTCTCGCGAACGAGTTCAAAGGAAATCAAGGTGGAAAGCCCTAGTAGTATCTCAGGAATTACAATATAGACTGCAACATGTCCAACCATTGCAACATTTTGAGCCGACCAGGATGGGAGCATCCACATAGTTTCCTCAGCAAGTCCAAAAATAGACAGTGTAAGAATTATCACTACAAGATACGCGATCTTATAGGACCTCTGCTGCTTTACCTTGAGACCTACAAAAAGAATGGCAAAAAGAGGAATTGCCCAGAGACCTGCCATATAAGCTGAAACCGGACCAATCATGAAGAACCCGTCATCGGGAAAAGTGATTGTTTCAAGCTGAGCGGCTAGGAACCAGTCCGGGAATATTTGGAATATGCTGATTACTAGCGCATAGAACCATAGTGGCAGCCAATCCCTACGGCCACGGAGATAGGCAGTCAGTGGCACTAGTATATTGTAAGCAGCGACCAGGGACAACATCTTTGCTCCAATTACTACACCTGGCATCAGGAGCACGCCTATACATAATGCGGCAAATACAATGTGGACAATGGCCAAGTCTTGGTATTCTTGGTTGTCGGTGAAGTTCATGCTATAGACCTCCGGTATGTCGGGCGTGCTTGGAAGATACCCTCTGATAAAATGTCGGGCCTCCTTCACACAGCCAGAGTTTATAGCCTCAAAACGCACTCGATACCAATATAGAGGTGCCAACCGGGATGTCAGAGAAAATGGGTCAACTAGATTTAGTGTTCGTTGTTGATAACACGGGATCAATGGGCAGCTATATCGATGTTACCAAGAGGAAGATACTCGAGATCATTCGAACTATAAAGAAAGAGGAGCTATGCCATCGTCTGAGAGTAGGATTGGTTTCCTATCGTGACCACCCTCCAGAAGATAATACGTTTGTGACTCAGAAATACGAGCTCACCTCTGATACAGCTCGGATTGAGCAGAATATTATGCAGATGTCTGCAGATGGAGGAGGCGATGGACCCGAGGCTGTAGACGATGCAATGGATGCCGCCAATCGGATGGAATACCTTTTGGATGCCGCCAAGGTTGTCGTTCTGGTAGCTGATGCTCCTCCACATGGTGTTGAAGATGGCGACCGATGGCCAGACGGGCCTCCTAGTGGGATTAAATGGAATCAGGAAGCCAAAAAGGCGTACGACAAGGGAATTGTCTATCACACTGTCGGTTGCTTTCCAGAGATAAACAGTTATGCACATGGAGTACGAGTATTTCAAGAGATTGCTGAAACGACCCAAGGCAAGTTCTTTCCACTCAACGAAGCAGAGCTTCTCGTCAAGATCATCACAGGTGTGGCAATTGAAGAGATTGATAAAATCGCCATTCAGAAATCTATTCTTGAGGAGATGGGTGTTTCAATGGAGGAGTTCCCTAAAGATGAGGAACTTACAGATGAAAGGATTCGTGAGCTAGCAGCTAGTGTCAGGAGCAGCGGAATTACAAAGCGTTCGATGAAGCATGCTCCCTCGGCTGCAGGAGAGGAGGAGGTCGAAGGCTTTATCCTGGAACCTGAGGAGATATCTGAGGCTGACATCCGAGAAGCGGTTCGACAGCTGAAAAAGAAGTCAGATAAATAACAGCACTTTGAGTGTGGTGACCAGAGCCAACAAGGCTTACTGGTAGGAGGGGGGGAGTTATGAGGGCATGTTACAGAAAATAGGCCC
>JBHLQK010000156.1:0-7451 GCA_048884925.1 Candidatus Thorarchaeota archaeon | reverse complement strand
GAGAACCAATTGATAATTGCTGGTCATACTAGTGATTGGTCTTTCTACGAGAATAACTTCTTTGTCATCTTTGATTTCAGAAAGACACCTTTCTATCCCCCCTATCAAACAGTCCTGTTAGGATTTTTCCCTATCTTCAATATTCTAGCAGTAGCATTGTTTTATGAGATTACAGCTCTAGTTAAGAACGGCAAGTCTATCTTAGGAATTCATCGCCATGACTGGAATCTAAGATTATCAATCAAGCGACTTCTTCAGATTCAAGTGGCTCTTTTCTCCCTACTGCATATTTCTCTCGTAGGATTCGCAACCGGGGGAGGCCCTCCGCCACTACTCATTTACCTGCCAGGATGGGTTGGAATTCTCTACTGGAGTTTACTAGTTGGCATCCTGACTCTTGGAATTCTCTACCTTAGAGAGAAGTGGCGAGAAAAGAATGAGTCAGATTCGATCCAAGCGAATCAGGTTTGAGTATTCCGTGGGCAGAGAAGATCTTGAAGATGACTGAGGGGACTCGTGATGAGAGTCCCTTCAACCTCTATAAGGAATGTCTGTTTCAAATTAGAGCTGTTCGAAGTCCTCTTTCGAAGCGCCGCACATTGGGCAGACCCACTCATCTGGGAGGTCCGCAAAAAGTGTGCCAGGTTCAATTCCGCTGTCAGGGTCGCCAACGTCCTCGTCATAGACCCATCCACAAACTAAGCATTCCCATTTAGCCATGTTAGCAAACTCCTATACATACGACTTGGAACACCGACAGCCTTAAGCCACGCTGTTCTTCGCACGGCCACAGTGAAATCGGGTTAAAAGGCTTCGCCTATCGCGTTTTGCAGTGATGATTGGAAGAAAAAGAGAAAGGGTGCTCGCGTCCTGAAGGACGCGAGACCTGTATTATGTCGGGGCGAATCTAACCCCTGCGTCGTATCACCAGAAGAGCAACACCGATTACAGCAACGCCGCCGATGCCAGCAACGACATAGAGAGTTGGGATTCCAAGAATCTGTCCCTCCCACCAGTTGCCTGCTCCGCCAAGTACCTGAATTTGGTAACCTGGTGCTGACCATGTGTACCTTGCGGTACCTGGCCATGTTTCAGCGAAGAGTGGGTCGAATGTTGCTATTGAGGTGTTGAAGTAGACACAGATAGCTGGATAGTCCATGAATAGTCCAGCATCAGTGGCTTCCACGACGAACTCTATGGTCCATGTAGCACCTGGATTTAGCTCTGCTCGTTCCCAAGTGAACTCGCGCTCGCCATCGAATCCAGAACTCATGCCATCTAGGACCATAATATCGTGTGCAATTCCATTACCGTAGTTATGGACAGTGATGGTGAAATCTACCATTTCGCCAACATTCACAGTCCTATTGCTGGTGCCTTTAGTGACAACAAGGTATGGACCAACAACATCAAGTGCATCAGGATCTGCATCAAATGTCAGAGTGACATCAGCAACATTCAATGATTCAAATGTCATCGCCGTTAGGTTGACATTAGCAGCTCCTAGAAAGCCGATCCCTCCCAACCATGATGAACCTAGGTCGGCCATCAAGTATGGGATGAATTGCTCAGCTATGTTCTCCATGTCCAACATGTCGACAATTGCACTCTTGATGCCTGTGAGGTCATCATTAGCCATTGCGTACCAGAGTGCTCCAAGAGCGAGCTCCCAATGGTCCTCTACGAATGCAGCGATTTCATCCTTTGTCTGGAACTCGGCGGCAAGATCGACACCTGCAAAGTCTTTCAAATAGGTAGCGACACCATCGATGAAAGTGTCAAGATAACCTTCCAAAGCGACTGGGTCTGAAAAGACAGCTGGTGCAAGAATGTCCAACAGATTGTATGTATCAAAGTAGTCGATGAACGCCTCCAGGATTGCAGCGACTGGATTTGCTTGAGCTAGGGTTTCGTCAATCCTTGATATGAGCGCCTCGGGATTCATGCCTGCTTGTGCCATAATTTCAGCAAGAAGATCAAAGTTGATCTCTTCAACTGGAGTGATAGGGAATATATTTGGATCAGATAGATCAAGGCTAAGGATAGCAGTTTTGATATCCAGCCAAATAGCAGGAACGCCCCAGAAGGCATCTATCATATCGCTGACACCGTCCGCGATTGATGTCATGTTGACATCAAGGAGCATAGCGTTCGCTTCAAGAGCAAGCCCCTTGGGTAACACGGACAGAATCTCCTTTAGCGCATCACCAAGGGTTGTGTTCTCTTCTATGTAGAGATATGGCTCCATTGAAATGTTGGTTGGTATCTCAAAGCTATCATCAAGACTTATCCACGAAGCTGGTAACTCGGGAATTGTTAATGAGCCGGGTGAGGCACCAAGAATAACTGATATCGAATTAGAGGATGAATCTTGATCCATCTTTGTCTGAATGTTGCCAGTATGGCCAACGTGAGATTTCAGGGAGTAGGTTTCATCACCCGCTACAGCATCGACAACACCAGGTTCTTCAAATGCTACTGCGCAAATAACTCCCCCTTGAACCTCTTCAACAAGGTCAGTGTGGGAAGCATCCGCTCTAATATAGTAGTAGGAGCTACCTTGGAAGAAGTTGCCCGCAAAGCTTGAGGTATTATCGTAGAAGGGAAGTCTATGGTACGGTCTAAAAGCCTCTACTGCGACCGTCAAGAGGCTTGGCCAATCAGGCGAGTCCACCAAATCCATGAATCCGCCAAGATTGGCAAGACGATCAAGGAATAGTGGCATTGCAGTTTCACCATCACTAGCAGTCATCATATCGATGTATGTCATCATATACGAATAAGATGAGTCCTGGACATCGGCATATGATAACCATTGGTAAGCTTCTGATTTGACGATTTCAAGTCTGTCCATTTCGATTCCTAGTGCGGTTTCGTAAACGGCTACTATCTCTTCAGCAAGTGCAATGGCCTCGTTTGTAGTCAAGTCTGTAAGCGACGCATCGGCGAGCGTCGCAGGTACTTCCCATATGGGATCGACCTGTATCTGAAGAACTGCCATAGGACCTCCGATCGCTCCGTTGGGGAACGGAGTAAGTCCCATGAAGGCGAATTCTGAATGACTTACGTAGCCATCCTGTGTTTCCATCTGGCTAGTCACTATCGTTTCAAGTGTAGACGTGTGAGCGTAACCATAATGCGTTGCATTTTGTACTGACGCTATAATATTGTAAACTCCACCCCAGGCATCCACATAGGATCCCATCCCTTCTATCGTGGCAACATTTGGAGTTCCATCCTCAGCCACCACTGCCGAAGAGATGATGGAGTTCGGCGTGCCCTGCGTACTACCTGCAACCACTGGGAAGACCAGAGTCATCACAACGAATGCAGCTAGAAGCAGGTTATTTCTTTTAGTACTCATGAGTATTTCTCCTTAGGAGTATATTCTCGGTAGTATAGGGCATTAAGTCCCCTAACAAAAACACTACACGAACAGTAGGGTATGCGGAAAGTACGTATTTGAACCTTTGTCGCCTATTCCGGCATACAGTGTAGTCGAACTCGGTGAAATGCCATTATCAAGCACTTAGTCTAATCGGAATATTCATCGACGGAATTATCTTCCTCGATGATATCCTCTGGCTCTTCCAAATCCGGTTCAACTGATTCTTCTACGCCCAATTCCTCTTCAGCTGGCTCAGGTTCCGCTTCTTCTATTGCCTCATCTTCTGTCAGGACTGGTGCTTCTTCAGGCATTGGAGCTGGTTCTGGAAGCGCTCTACCTGCCCGCCTAATGAATAGCAATGCCATTAGTAATGCTACCCCTGGAAATAGAATGAGTTTGATTATGTCTGGCCCGCGCTCCAAAATCGCGAAGCCTGCAGATTCAAAAGCCGCTTCTACAACGAGGTATCCGGATGCCAGGAAGAAAGTGATGGCAGCCGCCAGTTCTTTCGAAATCTTCCATCTAGTTTCCAGTTCAGCTCTAGCTGAGAGAGTCAACCCCACTGAGCTCATTGCATAGAGGACAAAGAAGACAGATACCCCAATATCAATGATTGAGGAAAACAGGTCAATGCCCGTTGGATCTGGTTTCAGGACATTATAGAGGAAATATGCCACGTAAAAGGCAATGAAGAGGCCTAATAGTGCAAGGTTATCTCCCATGACTTTGTTCCGGTATCTGAGTATCAGGATGCCATTAAGGAAATTGTATCCAGCAGCAATAATCACTCCAATTAATGCCCCTGCAATAACAAGCAATCCAGTTTCAGTGGAGAAAATGGCAGGGTTGAGTATGAGCATAATGATGAAGGCTCCAATAATAATGAAATAACTGGCCAAGTATAATGTGCCAAAGAATACAGTGACTGCTTTCGAGCGATGTTTTATGTCAACACCCTCAGCATAGCCCAACGCGCTTCGGGAGGAAATGAAAGCCTGAAATACTATCCATCCGAAGAATGCTATCCAAAAGAAGATGAAGAACCATAGCGCATTTGCGAAGATAAACAAAAAGACATACAGAACAATACTGGCAATAATCGAAGGAATGAATAGCGCAAATGATTTGCCATACGATTCTTCATCTGCAAGGAATCTTTGCAGACCAAACAAGGCCAAAAACGCCGCAATCATGAAGTATGTCGGAAATACTCCGCCGAGAACTGTAATCAATCCTGTAGTTGGCCAAATATTGCCCAGCTCCCTTAGAACGAACACGAATATCGCTGATAAAAGAAAGATTAGGGTGAACCATTTGAGCCTCTTGGACTCGAAGAATAATCTTAGGCCTTTTATGAATCTTGTAAGAACGGGGATTTCCATCTCCAAATCCTCCTAGAACTACCTCAATGACTGACGATTATTGCTTTTATTTCTACGCCAACGCCTCTTTTAAAACATGAACTATCTCAGCTTCCAGAGTTGGTTTCACTGTGGGCTTCTCAATGATGACCGCAACTCTTTTGCCATTGCTGTCTAGAATCTCAATCCACGGAATTGCCGTTACTCCCCATTCCTCCATCTCAGGGGGCGAAGGTGGAATCTTCCACTGATGATTTGGATCGAGCGGAGCTGTCTTGATTCCGCCAAAGCATCGGACGTCTAAGTCTATTTGCTCCTCCAAGTGCATGAGAACAGGAAGTGCGAATCTGCAGTCCTTACACCAGCCTGCGCTCATCACAACAAATGTGAGGCCTTTAACTAGGGGCTTGAGTTCTTCAATCGCTAGGGGGTCCAGCTTGTATTCGTCATAGACCTCCAGGAATTGGCCGCCTGGTTTTCCCTCAATACTCTCAACGTAGTCCCTAGCGTTCTTTGTTCGCTTTCTAATATTATCCAAGTCGACCATGACATTCCTGTCACGGGCTATGTCCCCTCTAAAAGGCTTCTATAGGTGACAGAGGAGGAATTTATCCTGAAGGAGAATATGACGCCCCAATGCTGAAAAGCGATGAATGTTGGGCTAGATTGCAGGCAAGGGGTTGTACGACCTGGCAGAAGTATACAAGGCCATCGTTCTTGGCCCTCCAAATGTTGGAAAAAGCTCCCTCATCAGGAGATATCAGATGGGTGAATTCAAGGATGGGTATACAGCCACAGTTGGAATGGACATGAAAGCAGCCACCTTTGATTTTCCCGATGGTTCCGTTGTCCTAACGATCGTTGATATTGGAGGCCAGTCCACTTTCACAGGTCTTAGAAGTCGTTTTTTTGCTGGTTCTCACCATATGATTCTTGTCTTCGATAAAACTGACACGTCAACCTTTGATCAAATTCCTGAATGGCATAGCTCCTTGACAAAGAACGTGAATATTCCCGAACGGCTTTTCCCAAGAGGTTCTCTAGTGGGCAACAAGGCTGATTTGGAGGATCAATTTGAAGTCACTGCTGAGGACGGGCGTAGAATGGCTGATATTCTAACTTTGAAGTATTTCGAGGCAAGTGCCAAGACGGGGATGAATGTAGCAGAGCTCTTTCTTCAAGCGGCAACCGAGTCCAGACAACTTGTCAAGACTCGTTCTTTAAATGCTTGAGATATCCAGTGTCATGTCCCAACAGTTAAATCGCATTTTAAACTCTCAAGATTGATTTGAGGGAGTCAATGTGGACACTATCGAGGAAGTCGCAAAAAGAAAGTGGACGGCACTATATGCGTTTCTGATATTGGATATTGTACAAATTGTATTCGTGTCAGTTCTGTATCTTGATGAAGCAAATCCACTTGTTGTAGGCATTGACTTCTCTAGGTTCGACCCGCTTGCCTCGTTCACATTACTCATAGGAATCAGCTTCCTCCAACTGTTTCTTGTATATTATGTCGCAATATCCATGCAAAGGAGTCCTGACCTATTGCGGCTATATCCTGAGTATAAGGCCCCCGAGGTATGGTTATGCCAATACTCCCGGGATCAGATAGTCGATTGGACCCTGGAAACTGCAAAGCTGAGCGGCGTTTCTGTAGGTAGAATCTTTCTCATGAAATCCCCTCTGCCCAATGCATTCACCTTCAGCCTTCCATTGATGGGTTCTATCATTGCTGTCCATAGTAATATCCTGGAGGTGCTGCAGCCAGAGGAAGTAAAAGCCATAATCGCTCATGAGCTTGGACACATCAAGAATCGTGATTCAATAATTCAGATTCTCGCAAGAATGCCGGCTTTCTTTATTGATACAATCTACCTCTATGTCTACGTACGATTAGCATTGGCTGTATCAGAAGCCCTTTTTGCCGCTGGTGATTTTATTCTTGCAGGAATTCGCATACTTGTTCTCTTGGCATTCTTCGGCCTGTCTAGATTTTTGGCTACTGTTTCAATGTTCCTTATGCAGAAAGGTTCGCGCGAGGCAGAACTACTGTCCGATTATCATGCTTCTGAGGTGATTGGTGCTGAACAGACAATAAATGGACTGATTCGACTTGGTCAGAGATCTGAGGCCATTTCTGTTCTAATTGATGAAATTCGATGGTTGGAGTCGCTCAACCCGGAACGGAGTGGTGTCGTGACGCAGAAGGAACTTATCCGCATGATTGAGCAGTATCCCCTTGATGGCATTGACGAAAATAATGCACGAGAGATGGCTCCTTGGGTATTCTTGGCAACTCGACTAAAACATATGAGAGAGGTCTACGGAGTTGCTCTCTCTGATGAGCAGATAAGGACCGCTGTTGAACCAGCCATGCAGTTTCTTGAGGATAAAAAACCTCAGAAAAAGGAACCATCTGAAAAAGAAGATAAGACGCCAAAGACGATTGACTGGAGATCAGTTGATTATGATGGTGACCGTCGCCTTTCAAATGATGAGCTCAAAGATCTGCTTGAGCTATTGAGAACAAATCCAAAGAAGCTAATGTTCGACAGTGAAGTAGGAAGGAATTTCATGGCATTGAGTCATCCTGACTTCAGAAGACGAGTTCTCACGATAGCGGATGCGTTTGAACTCTAATTCTCTGGAACGGCCAGTGCAGATTCCCTCTCAACTTCTGCTGGGCTCAAACCTCTGAA
>JBHLQK010000155.1:0-7581 GCA_048884925.1 Candidatus Thorarchaeota archaeon | reverse complement strand
CGGATGAAAAGATGTCATAGCCCTCCTTTGGTATCACAGTTCCATCAGCAAAGATAGTTCGCCATGCTGCCATTCCAAAATCCCTGGTTGGGATGTTCTTCATGATTGTGAAAGCAGATTTCGATCGAAGATATTCGTCAATCTCATCATCTTGCATCTTGCTGATGACCTGCTTAGCCTCTTCTTCATTCCCAGCTCTTCGGTCCTTCATCAAGAGGGCCGCGAGAAGATTATCGCTCTGGCTTTTCGCCTCCTCAGCACTCCAGATAAATGATAGACCACTCTCTACAACTGCGCGGTGAAATAACCCCTTTGCATGGGGAGAAGCTAGGAGTGAAAGCACATTGAAGGCACCTCCAGATTGGCCCGCAACTGTAACATTGTTTGGATCTCCACCAAAAGCTCTGATGTTGTCCCTTACCCACTCCAAAGACTTGACCAAATCAAGAGTGCCATAATTCCCACTCTTGTCTTCTGGAGAGCCACTATTCGTTACGGCAGAGTGCATAAACCAGCCCAATGCACCTAGGCGGTAGTTGACTGAAACGTACAACATGTTTGATTTTTCAGCCACAGCATTACCGTAGTAGGATGATGTGGCGGATGACCCAATGGAATTACCTCCACCGTGGCTATACAAGTAAACTGGCAACTTGATTTCTGAGGTTTTAGGACGCCAAATGTTGAGGTAGAGACAGTCTTCCGACCCGCCTGGACCAAGAAACATCATTATTTGTGCTGCTGAACTCCCAAACTTCTTTGCCTTACGCATACCGAGCCATGGAATAGGATCAAGTGGTGCTTTCCACCGTAATGGCCCTTCGGGGGGAGCGGCATACGGAATTCCTTTCCAACACCAAGTGCCTTTGTCAGAGAAACCATCTACTATGCCATATTTGGTTTGAACAACTGAATCATTCTTCCACACTCCGATTTCATAGAGGTGTTCTGAGGGTTCCGGTTCGAAAAGTCGTTTTGTGCTTTGAGATACAATTCTCTTGACAGAAAGTAGTATCTTTATAATCGGGGAGAATATCTTTCCTAATTGCATGAGTCGTGACACTGTTTCACACCAGAATGGGTTATTCTATAGTCAGAATCAAAACAGATTCTCTCAGAAATATCTGTTCTTCTTCTGTTATTGATGAATGCAGAAGCATTGGAGCATTGATAGACTCTTTGGCGGTTGTTTTATTTCAGTGTGTCATAAGAACCAGAATGTGACAGAATCATGGAAGACGTTCAGATTATTCTATCAGCGTTATGGGTTTCTCTGATGTTGACCTATCTCTTGGGAGACGTTATTCGAATCTTTAGCGGTGACTTCGTAGCAGGAGAAATGTCAGGTGAGAAAGCAACTCAAGCGATGTGGATGGGAGCAGCATTATTCATGCTAATACCAATTGTTATGGTGTTCTTGGTCATAGTTCTACCAAATCCAGTGAATGGATGGTTAAACATCATCTCAGCGGTGTTCCTTTTCCTATTCAATCTCGCAGGAGTGCGTTCATACCCGGGACTCTACGACAGGTTTCTAATTGTCGTTGGTCTTGTGTTCAACGTGGTGATTGTTTGGTATGCGTGGAATTGGATCTTTGTGGCTCCGCTTTAGCCATAATGATTTCGTATCACAAATTAATGCTTAAATATAGTTAATTTGAAGATAGATGAGTAGACTATAGTTATTTGACTTAGGAGGACTCAACAATTTCAGACATATTCAAGACAGTTGAAGAAAGCTATGATAGGATGGGGGAAATGTATCACAAATTTCGAGATAATGAGAAATTCATTCCTCAATTGGAGCAATTCTCTGAACTGCTAACTAGATTGGGTGATGTACTGGATGCAGGTTGCGGTGTTGGAAGACCAACTTCAGAATTCCTAGCGAAAAAGGGATTTAATGTGACAGGGATTGATATCTCCGAAAAGATGATTGAACTCGCTAGAAAGAATGTTCCTGATGCCAGATTCTATCAGAAGAACATACTCTCACTTGATTTTCCAGAGCAATCATTTGATGGGATAATCTGCGTGTACACTCTGTGGCATATCCCACGAGTAAGCCACCCAACCATAATCCAGAATTTCCATAGAATGTTGAAGGATGATGGCATACTGATACTCAATACGGGAATCCATGAGTCAGAAGGAATGAGTGAATTCTTTGGAGAACCAATGTTGTGGAGCACCAATGATCCTAAGAAGACCCTAGAAGTTGTGAAGGATATGGGATTTGACATATTGTTTGAGGGAGTTCTGAAATTGGGTGGAGAAAGGCAATACTGGATATTTGCTAGGAAGGTGGCCTAATTCAGAATCCTTAATGCTTATCGAGTCATAAGCCGGATTTTCTGAATTATAAATATACCCGTCTTAAGACGGGTCAATACTCTTACTATTCTGCGTACACTAGAATTTGAGACTATATGTCGAATAAATGGTGGTGTTGAAGTGGCTGACAGTGTACCAAGGAAGAAGCGACGTTCGTTTGACCTCATCGAAACATGGGGAAGGATAATGACTCTTTGTTTCGTTCCAATCAGAGATTCACATAAGAAAAGGCAGTCCTAGCTAAAAGGACGAATCTCCTCCAGAGATGGGCAAGTATCTCCCTTGACTCAAGCGGAATGCCTTGAAATGTTATGAAGAAACAAGGGTTTTTTACCTGATGGAAATTTGGCTCAGTAAATGTGGCGAAAATGAAAGCGGTAGTTGTTTCAAAATACGGACCACCAGAAGGGCTTGAGCTCATCGACATTGAGAAGCCAGCGCCAAAAGCCAAGGAACTGCTAGTGAAGATTAATGCAACAACGGTGACTTTTGGAGATGCGATGCTTCGAAGAATGGGTTTCGCCTCCAGACTACTCCTTGGTCTCTTCATGGGGGGCTTGGGCAAAAACAAGATATTAGGACACGAGTATGCTGGAGAAATTGAAGCAGTTGGCGACGAGGTGACACTGTTCAAACCAGATGACCAAATCTTTGGATCAGCGGGTATGAAAGGCGGGGCTCATACTGAATACATATGCATCCCCGAGGATAGCATGCTTGCATTGAAGCCCGAGAATCTGAGCTTTGAAGAAGCAGCAGCAGTTCCCATAGGTGCGCATACAGCATTTGATATTCTTCGAAAAGGGAACATAGAGAGTGATCAGGAGGTTCTGATCTATGGAGCTTCCGGGAGTGTCGGAAGCTATGCCCTCCAACTCGCGAAGTACTGGGGAGCAGAGGTCACAGGAGTATGCAGCACCTCAAATTTGGAGTGGGTCAAAAATCTGGGAGCTGACAAGGTGGTCGATTACACGACCGAGGATTTTACCAAAACCGGCGAAACCTATGACATTATTTTTGACGCGGTAAGAAAGATCTCGTCTTCAAAAAGTGAGAGAGCACTAAAGGAGAATGGAGTCTTCCTTTCTGTTGGTTCGTCGACAAAAGAAGAAGCTGAGAATCTAGTCTTCCTCAGACAGCTCATTGAGGATGGAAAGCTCAAACCAGTTATAGATAGGACCTATCCCCTGGAGGAAATTGTTGAGGCTCACAGGTACGTCGATAAAGGACACAAAAAGGGAAATGTAGTCATAACTCTGGACCATCTTTAAATGAAACCAATCAGTGAATAGGTAACGGAATTCTCATGAATGCGATTGTATGCACTGACTGTCATTGTAGATATTGCATCTGGGGGGAGTAGGAATCTCAAGAAATGAGGGCTTTGCAATGCCCATGGAAGGATGGTTGCGAAGATGGATGAGTTGGGGTTTTTTGACGATTACTATTATCATCCATGTGGGATTCATCTCATCGCTGTGGACTGGGACGTTAAACTTTCTCTTTCATGACACGAATTACTTAGTTGGCCAAGGCGCGGACTTCTTCGCATATTATCAAGCCGGACATAATATTCTGAACGGGCTTGATTGTTATACCATACCAGACTCCTTGGTTGTACCCTATCTATACACGTATAGATACCTCCCCTATTTTGCCTATTCTTTTGGGGTTGTTATTAATCTGGTACCTCCCCTTCTCGCCTATTGGCTCTGGGTCGGATTATTAACGCTCTCTTTGTGGTTGGCAGCTTTACGGACTCAATCCCTAGCCAAAGCACTGCACCGGCCGGCTTGGGAGGGGCGAATGGCAATGGGGATGTGGTTTATATTTTCCCCCATCTACATTGAACTCTATCTAGGGCAAGTAACCCTCTTTGCTGCAATCTTGATGTTTTTTGCACTGACCACACCTTCGTTTGTTGACGGGCGCAAAGGGAGAAGGGGAACTATGACACTCTTCTGGACGACGGGTGGGCTTACTAAATTGATCCCCTTTTTCATTGCACCTGTACTCCTAGGAGCAGGACGGGTTCGGTCCGTCTTAGTAGCGTTCATTGTGACGGTGCTGGCGATTGTTGCAGTGCCAGCAGGTTTGGAATCGCTCAAATTCTTTCTCGACTTTAATACCGCCCGTACAATTTACATCTCTCCGTATGTAGGTAGTCATTCATTGAATATGCTACTCTTTTACCTACTCGGTCAGCCTAGCGGAGATTTTCGCAGCGTTACTGGTCTATTTATTGGTGTCTTCTTTTTGTTGGCGATTGCTGCCACATTATACTCACGGGATTTATGGACATGTTCTGGGTTGTTCTCAACAGCCTATTTCTTTGTAATGACAGATGTTTGGGAACATCACTATACCTTTATTCTGCCGCTTTTGGTGCTCGCTTGGTTCCGGGGTGGACCTGAGGACACAGCACGGTGGGTACCCTTCGTGATAGTCCTATTGATGAGCCTACCCATAATGCCGATTGTTGAGTTGCTCTCAGGAGTCGGTCCAGGGGTCCACCCAATAACTTGGAGTCCAATATGGCAAATTATCTACCATAGCTCAAAAGTCGTGCCAGCTCTCATATTCTTTGGTTGGCTCTTTGTGACGGCATTTCGTTCACCACGAGCGGACAGTGGTCTGGAGAGTGTCTTGGACTCCTTCAGGAATGCATGGATTGGTTTGATCTCAGGTAGCAACCCTACAATTGAAGGAGGAATTCTAGTTCGTAGCGGAACGGAATCAGAAAAGGAAGAAATGGGAAGAACGTTGTCCTCCTAGGCGACTGTCCGAACCATAGAGAGAATGTACTGTTAACTATTGTTAGTAAAGCGTGCAAGGATAATATCTAGTTATGACTACAATAAAATGTGTACATAATAAAGTATATAATGTTCTCTCTAATTTGATATACGAACAACTATGAAACTTCCGCCTGTATCCCGAGTAGGCTACCCTGATGCTATGAGATTAGTTTTGAATGAGCTTTCAAAAGGCATGCCAATGTCAATCTCAGGACTCTCAAGGAAATTGAATATAGATAGAAGAACTATCAGCAAGGTCATTGATATGCTTCTCGAGGTTCAAACGGTTCTGATAGAGAAGCAAATTGAAACAGAACGGATCGGGCGGCGCTTCATTGTGCGCTTCCAGGAAAGAACTACCAGAGCACGTGAGATTCTCTCCTCCGCGAGGGTGGTCTTCAGGAGAAGATCTAGCAGGAAGAAGAATTAACGGATTGAGGGGGTGTGCAGTGGATTGTCCAGACTCCTAGGAGTAACAATGACATCAGCCTTTCTCGTCTTGGGAACAGCTACGACCTATGCCCTCCTGAATCTTATTGGGCCGCTAGCTCTACCACAGTCATTGACAGTGATGTTTGTAGCTTGGTTGGGTGAACATTATGTTTCAGGCAAGGGGTACTACTATTACACACCTTATAATGGATTATTTGTGGGTCGTGTACCAACTTGGATTCCATTGATGTGGGTATTTGTGGTGCAGGGAGGGCTTTTGCTATTCCTTTCTTTTGGTTTTGCAGGGGTTTCTGCAGCAGTTGCCTCAGGCATATTTTGTGCACTTCTTGATCTCGCATTCATAGAGCCATATTTGAGTGCAAGGAAAACTCTTTGGCATTGGACTCCGGTTCATGCAGGCTACTTCGCCTTCATCCCATCGAAGGCAAACAGATTCACTGCTCCGCCAGGAAACTACATTGTCTGGTTTGTCTTCCCGGCCTTGCTGAATGTACTACTCATCACTGCAACATTCGCTCTTGAAATAGGCTTGGGATAGACAGATTCCGCGAAGGCAATTGCTATACAAATGAGGGTTGAATCCCTTCTCTATCTGATTAGGAAGTCACTCCGTCACGAGTTATCAACATGCTAATGGGTATCTGGATTTTAAGAAATGTCAGAAGAAGGATTTGAGAAGTTATAGTAGAACTTCATTCTAAATGTCCGTTCATGAAGTACGTAGTTGCAGCTCTTAGGATGCCGGCAAAATCCGAAGCCGATTTTGATGGAGAGAACCTAATATTGAGACGTAGAGATTTCGATCCGTTTCTAATTCTCAATGTACAGACCTGAGAGTTTGACATATGTAACACCTCTAGGCATTGAACGATATTTCTATCATATAATATTAGCATATAATAATAAATATTGTATATATGGAGGCGCGCTATTGGTGCCTTGCAAGAGTATTCAGAGATGAGCTATAATTGAGCATAGGTAGGTGGGAATGATTATCACCCTTTTCCAATATGCCTTGTATCTTTTTCTTATCTATTTCACACCTTCTGGCAAATGAATTGCAAACTCGCAATAATCATCGCCCTTTGTGAGTGCTTTGACGACTTCAACTTTCACCGGCGTTTCCAGAATTCCCTCGAGGAGTCTTCTTGGCCATCCTGCTGCACAATAGCAAAAAGTTCCTGGCATTTCCTCCCACACGTCTTTAAGTATCGGACAAAAACAAGTGGCCCTCATCTTTTCCTCATTTGTCTTTGCCTTGTCAAAGGCTTCCTTTCTAGCTGGACCCTTTCTATCGTAGATGATATTTCCTTCTCGGCGTAGTTTCGGAAAGAAATGGTGGCCATCCTTCATAGCTTGAATGACAGTATCGATACACTTTGTCTCTCTATATAGAACCCTCATCTCTTCGATCAATTCTGCAGGGAACTGGTGCCCACATTGGGAGAGTGCTTCAAACTTCTCATTCTCTGTTGCAACCTCATCGAGTCTGTGCATGGCCTCCTTGATTATAGATGCTCGTTTTGGTTGTTGAGTATCCAAGGCCAACTCCCTAAAGCCGCTGACGACATAGTCTTTCTTTTCCCTCCCCAAGACTCGCTCCAAATTCTGCTCGAGTCTGCACTCCCAGCCAATTATCATGGATTGGATTTCAACAACTGTGTTCTCAGGATTTTCGATGTCCAGGTTGGGAAATGCCTCCCGTCCATTCTCTTGGATAGGATGCCCATGTCTGTATACCGCAGGTATCAAGTCTCGATAGGTGTCCGTTATCGTTTCATATGGTCCTCTATGGATAGCCGTAGCTGCTACCCCGCCCTCCACAGTTACAACTTCAAAATCACCGCTCTCAACTGGTTCGGATATCGGAATGCAGACATCCATAGTTCTACCTTTATCATCAGTCAAAGGCCAATGCTGCACCACAAAGGGAATTCCTGTCGCTGCATTGCCAGCGACTTTTTCGAGTTTAGCGAACACTTCAGGTAGGTCTTCT
>JBHLQK010000154.1:0-7678 GCA_048884925.1 Candidatus Thorarchaeota archaeon | reverse complement strand
GTCATCGCCAAGGAACTCGTTGAACTCCTTATCACTCAGTTCCTCTGTTGCATCAATCACAGCCATTTGAGTCTTGATTGATTCAAAATCCTCATCCTGCAAGAATGCTGAAACTGTTTTATCAACCATCTTCTGGTCGAAGTCAAGCGCAAAGGCTTCCATCTCAATCTCTCGTCCGAGAATCTCAGGGAGATGGGCATTCTGCCATAATGCCAGTAGTGAGAAGAATATGGCAAACGGACCTCCAATTTCTCCAACCCAGTCGGGTGGATTACCGAAAGGAACTCCCAAGTCTGCTGCCCAAAATAGAGCCATGTATCCTATATAGAACCAGATAACGAAAGAAAGACGGAGACCCTTTCTATTAGGCGATCCAAGTTCAGTCCAGACTAGTAGAAGGCATAATCCCAGAATATATCCTTCCACGAAACGCTCCCAGCCAAGCAAGGGAAGAGCGATTACTTCCACAGTAGCCGCAGGAGTGCCGGGAAAGGCAACATAATAGAAGGTCTGACCAAATATCGCTAATAGACCGAATGTAAGAACTGCTGTACTGAAAGCAGTCTTTCTTCCTCGCAAATCAGCAATTGTTCCGGCAATGATGATTCCAGCTACAACAAACAAGAGCTGTAAAACATCGAAGAATGGTAGACCACCTATTTCAGCAGCCGCTTCTTGTACAAGTGACTCGTAGGGATAGCCAACAAGTTCGAATAGACTTCTGATGGCCATTTTGGTGGAGAAATACCAGGTAATGTGGGATGCCAGTAGAAGAACCATTGGTATGAAGTATCTCAATGCATTTGCTTGAACAGCAAGAGGGTGGAGCGACATCTTCCATGGCTTAAGCATAAGGCTCACAAAAACCGACACAATAACTATGAATTCAATTAGAGGTAGGCCAAACGACTCCAGAAAATTCTCAAAGAGCCTGAATCCAATGAAAAGCAGCAGACTCGTTGATAGAAACGCAGCTACAATCCGCCCCCTAAACTTGACGACAACCGTCTGATTTAGCGCTACTCCCCAACTCACTAGCGCACTTGCAAGTCCACTAAACAAAGCAAGAACAAATGCAGTTTCCAGTGTTGGTGATTGAGCTATTGGATAGCCTTGCAGAGAGAGCAAAACGCCCATTAGCGACGGTGCTAGCGTAGAAACAATCAGCAATGGTCTGCCCCTGCGAGTTCTGTCTAAGATAAGACCTATGGGAATAATGAGCAGAGCTGCCATTCCCATTCCCATTCCCAGCAGAAGCAAATGCTCGATTCCAGGATTTGTGAAATAGTCATCATCTAATAACTTGCTAATTACGAAGATACAGTAAGCTAAGAATGGCGAATAGAGAAGGAAAAAGCCAGTTGTCTTGCCAGGAAAATTCCTGTATTCTAGCGTGGTTTCCACCAACCTTGCTAAATGGCCCTTAAGATATGAATATGGACCTTTCGGATTTCTTAGGAGGAAATGATATTGAAAATGAATATAGGCGATAGCTTAAAGTGAACAGTGCATAGAAGCCACTCAATTAAGGAGAGATATTCTTATTGTCAGGAAGGCTGGGAATTCACGAATTCATGGTGCTCACATCTGGGGGAGTCCCTATTTTCCATTACTCGCCTGATGGATCCAGGAAACTGGATGAGCTTCTTTCTGGATTCCTGACGGCAATCACTTCATTTGCCTCCGAGTTTGGAGAGAGGTCGGTTCAGAGCTTATCATTCGAAGGTTCTGAGCTCCTTTATGAGCAAGCAGATTCGGAAATCCTCTGCATCTTCCTTACGGATACCATCGCTCCCAAGAATATTCTCAGAGCGGTCCTTGGAGACCTGAGTCGCAAATTCACCATCAAATATCCAGATGTGAATTCCGACTTGGCAATCGAAGATGCATACATGGATTTTAGGGAAGATGTCGAGAGAGCAATTAGCTATTATGATGGCGTCCTGACAATAACATCCAGTTTCAGTTCCTTTGTAGTGCCATCTCTCAAAAGGGATGCCTACGATTTCGCCACTGATTCTCAGGGTCTTCTTGACCAGTTTCATCGAGACTTCGGCGGCAGCGGCAATCGAATCTTGGACGCGGTAAATGGAGTTGATTCCATATACGAAATTCGTGAATCACTAGGAATTGAAGAGTACGATATCCAAGAGGTTATCGAATATTTGGCAATCTGGGGTGTCTTGGAGATATCAGTGATGGCTCCAGAGCTGAAAGCGGAAGATGCCAGATTTGATGCCTTTCTTGACCTCATTGGTCTTCCACAGAAGGACTACCAACTTCTCAAACGTGCAATGCCTCTATGCAATGGAGCAAAACCATTAGTGGAAATTAGTGACAAACTTGGTGTTACATCAGAACGTCTTTATGAGGTACTAAGCAAGCTGGGCGATGAAGTCAAATGGAGGCACCTCCATGTGACTGGTCTTCAAGGCCACAAAGCATAGTCATACACAAAACAAAAAGGCTTAGTCGGTCTCAGAATCACCTGCCTTATTCGCTTGGTGCTAGGAGGCCACCGCATGGTCAAAGAAATCATAATCATGCAAGAAGGTGGAATCCCTCTATTCCATTATCATGTGAGTGGAGAGAAAAAGCTCGACGAGCTTGTGTCAGCCTTTCTATCTGCTTTTGGCGCTATGGCACAAGAAGTTGGCAAGGAACGAATCACAGTAATGGCATTTGCAACGAACAAATTTGTATGGGTTGAGAAAGGCAACCTATTGTTCATTGCTTTTGTATCCCAACATGATAGTGAAGAAATCTACAGAGTTATTCTACAAGACTTGGCCAGTAAATTCGTCAGCCAATATTATTCTGAATTAGTCAAAGAGAATGTCAGTCCGAGGCAATTCCGTCAGTTTGTTGACACTGTAGAGCTCACATTGCATAAGTTCAGTGGAATACCTGGCTTGGCAAGACGTTACCGGACTGCAGTATTGCCATCCAATGAACTTAGCAAATTGAAGGACTCTCTAGACCGGGTGGAGCAGAACCCAAGTATCTTCAGAGGCGCATTTGTAACAGATGATTGTTATATCGTATTGTCAAATCTAAGAGCCTATGAGTTGGAGGATGTCCTTGATTTCACAGAATCCTTTTTCATAAAGGGAGAAAAGCCCAAAAAGGTCACAGCAGTCACTCATCCCGGACTAGAACGCAATACCTCGTTCTTTCTTCTTCGGGTGCCAGAGAAGGGAGTCTGCGCATATGTTGTGAAACCAGATGAAACCAATTCTGTCCTGTACAATGCCACTAGAGAATTCCTAGAGCTTGTGGAGACCACCGATATGGAGCAAGCGAAGAAAGCAAAGCCGAGCCGTCGAGAGTCGCCGATAGCATTCTACGGATATGATGTTGTTGTACCAACCAAATCCATCCCAGAGATTCTTGCATCAATGCGGCCAATCTTCTCAGAAATGTCAGAAAGGGTGCAGTCCAGAATACGAACCGTTCTTCGCTATTTGAGTCCCGATGCCACGATATCAGACATCCATGACGCTTCCGGGCTATCTCGCGAACATGTGGATGAAGCTCTAGCTCACCTCATAGCACAAGGAGCCATTCAGATAATGCGACTCTACCCTATTCTGGGGAAACGAGATGAACGATTTGCAGCGTATTTGGAAGTCGTGGGAATTCCCAAGAGAGATTATAAGGTTCTAGATTCAATTTGGAGTCACTGCAATGGGCGCATGTCTGTAAAAGACATATCAAAGGAGTCAGGAATCTCAGTTCCAAGGATAATAGATGTACTCCGGTTACTAGGCAGTCAAGTGAAATGGAATAGGAAACGCGGTGATTGATTATGAGTCCAAAGATCGTGAGCATTCACAGTTTCAGGGGCGGAACTGGAAAATCCAATATTGCAGCCAATCTAGCGGCAGTTGCTGCGCTTGATGGAAAACGTGTCGCAGTAATGGACACGGATATGGCATCTCCTGGCATTCATGTTATCTTTGGCCTTGGTCGCGAGAAAATGAAACGCACCCTTAACGACTACCTTCGAGGCGAGTGTGACATAGCAGATGCCTGTATAGACCTTACTGCTCGAGAAGAATTTTCCAGTATGAGGCCAGGCAAGCTATTCCTCATACCTAGCTCCATGACTGCTGATGACATTACTCGAATCCTTCGCGAGGGATACGAAGTTAGCGACCTCAGAAATGGATTCACCGAAGTTATTCGCGTCAAGGACTTGGATCTATTAATCATCGATACTCACCCGGGACTGGATAGAGAAACGCTTCTTTCGATGGCAACTGCTGACTACCTCTTTGTAGTGGCAAGAATTGATGAGCAGGATTTGCTAGGTACAGCAGCCACGTTAAGTGTTGCGCGCAAGCTGCAAGTCCCTGATATTAGAATCATTATTAACAAGAAACCTAGCATCTATGAAGACAAGGCTATCATAGGTGAGGTTGAGAAGAAGTTCAAGACTTCGGTGGCTTCTATTATTCCCCTGCTCCCTCTTCTTATTGAGGCTGGAAGCCGCTATGTTGTCACGTTACGGCATCCAGATAGTGAGTTCACGAAATGTATTGAACGCATGTACAATGTAGTGAAGTAGACTCAATGAACTATCTGTATTGTAGTGGCAGGTATATGATAGCCACCGTCAACAGGAGGATTATCAAACATAATACAAGAAGAATGATGAGAAGACTATCGGTTTTGCTTTTTGCATCTATTGAAGGATTTGATGTTTCCATAACGACTTCGAATGCTATAATGATACTTCACTATATGAAGATGCCCACTAGGGAGCCACGTGATTTGTGGCATTAGCCGTACCAAAATATTTCTATCCGGCGTGGTGGCATTTTGGCTATTGTGGAGAATGAAAACTGTGGATATTGAAGTCAGATTGGCTACAGCCCAGGACAGAACATCCTTAGAAGAGTTCTATAGGAGAGAAGGTCTTGATTTCCATGATCTTTCCAGTCGTCCCACAATTTCATCAGGTGGAAAAGCTAGGGAAACCATGTATATTGTTGCAGTTGCCAAAGGTATGGTGATTGCTGCATTAAAGCTCGATGTTGTAAGAGATCCCCGACATGGAGATATCGGACAGATTCTCCACTTTGAGATTGAAGATGCCTTGGAGAGTACCGATTTAGGCAAGCAAATGCTCGAAGAAACAATCGAACTAGCACAAGAAAAGGGATTGAGGGCACTTGATGCAATGATTCGGGAGGAGAGGGCTGATGTGATTTCTCTGTTTCTAGATAGTGATTTCAATGAGATACACAAGGAAGTCACTTTGCGCAGATACTTCAGAGAGCGTATCTTCTAAACGATTTCATCTAGCCCAAGTTTCTTTAGAGTTTCAACGGTAGGGAGACCATCCTCCCTATCCCAGCCCAAGAAATCATAGTACTTGTCAAGACTGGCTTCAAAGTCCTCCTTACTTATATAAGCAGGTAGGCCTTTATTGGGACCACCAACTTGTCCTTCCCAGAATCTCTTGGGAAGAACATCATCAACCCTAGAAATGCCTTCTCTTTGATTGAACATGCGAGTTAGCGTTTCTACGCGCTGGCCGAATAGATTGATGCTCTCTTGGTCATATTGGAGCCCTGTGGCTCCGTTCAACAGCCTAATGAGAGGCTCAAATCCAAGTGGAATATGCCACACGAAATGGCATACTACCAATGAGTCACGAAGAATCTTGAGATACCGGCTTTCAAGCATCGACTCAACCATATCTATTGCTGATGCATTAGGTGGCTCTGATGTATCAGGCCAGCCTCTGAGATGACTGGATCCCACATCCCCAGTTGCATAGGAGAGTCCTAACCCCTTCTTGCCTCTAGGGTCCCACGCAGCAGTTTCAAGTCCCTTAACATGTACGGCCAATGCTTCGCTGCCCTTTCCAATCTTTTCAGCCGCCTTCTTTGTGCCAAGTGCCAAAAGATCACCAATACCTTCTCTCATTGCTATCATCCGGAGAATACGGATAGCAGATGCTCCATCGCCAAATCTTAGCGCAAATCCAATTTCATCCTCTGTGAGAATGCCTTTCTCGAATGCCTCCATAGCGAATGCAATCACTGATCCAGCGCTAATGGTATCAAGTCCTAAATCATCGGCAATATAGCAGAGCTCGAACAGAACATGCGGGTCAGTAATGCCCAAGTCCCCCGCCAACATTCCCCACGTTTCATATTCTGGAGTTGATAGAACCTCTTCCCCATCCACTTCAGTTCGATAGGCATGAGTACATCGCATTATGCAATGGGGACATGACATATCGTTTCCTGCATACCATTCAGCTAATTCCTCTGGCCAAAGGCTTTCATTCCCCTCAAGATAGCCACTCCGCCAATTTTGGGTGGGAAACTGGCCACGAGTGTTAGCAACCTCAGTCAATGTGGAAGTACCATACTTCTTGAATCCATATTCAGGACCCTTATCATCCCATAGATCTTGGGCTTCTTTTCTAACTGCTCCAAAGACGGCTTTGTCAGATGGTGTTATCCGTTTTGTTCCCTTGGCTATCATAGCCTTGAGGTTCTTCGACCCCATCACAGCCCCTGCGCCTCCGCGGCCTGTCTGATGTGCAATCTCGCAGCATCCTGTTGCGATTAGACTCATCCTCTCGCCGGCAGGACCAATCACGTATACAACAGCATCCTTTTGATGAGAATCCTTCAAAGCTTGTGTGGATTCGTTGACACCCTTTCCCCAGATGTGGGATGCATCTTCAAACTTGATGTTTTCGTCCTCAATCACAACTGTTGTTGGCTTCTCTGCCTTTCCTCTTATTCCCACAGCATCATAGCCTGACATCTTTATCTCTCTCCCCAGCGCCTCTCCGCAATGTGTATCTAGATAGATGCCTGTTAGGGGAGATTTTGTTACGAGTGACCATCTTCCTACATTTGGGGCTGGAAGCCCCTGGAGGGGACCCGTCATAAACAGGAGTAGATTCTCAGGACTCAAGGGATTTGTGCCAGCTTCAAGTTCACGATAGAGTAAGTATGCACCAAGTCCTTTGCCGCCGATAAACTTCTGGTATATTTCAGGGTCAAGCGCTTCTTCTCGTGTTTCTTGGGTAGTCAAGTCCATCCACAAAATCTTGCCATTCCAACCTAGCATAGTCATATTGTTCACATCCAAGACCAGTAAGTGAATCGTATAAGCCATTAGGATATCTCGATTCTTGAGATTTCATCTAATTCTATATCTCGCAGATTATTGAGGAGTGCAAGGACAACATCACGAAAGACGTTAGCAACGAATTCATTCATGTGAACCTCTTCTCCACCAACGACTAATTTCAGCTTCGAAGCCAACATGTCAAACCTCTTGACTTGGTGTTTGCTAACACCTTTTAGGTATTACTAAGCATGAATGAAGACCAGTTGCATAATATGAGCCAGTTGCTCTTCGCTGGGTCCGATAGGCATTTATAGCCCACACAAATGTAGCCGAAGCCACTGGTCGACCATCGTCAAGAGAGGAATTAGATGATGCAACCATTCTCAGACCCAAATTTAAACGCCCTTTTTATAATCATAGTAGTTGGTGGCTCGATTGCCTGCGGCACTATAAGTGTGATACGAAGACGTCGTGATGATGGCAGCTCACCTATAGTCGACAGCTCTGAAAGATTTGAAGATACCAGTTCGATTACAGCGATATTATCTCAGACTTCATCAGATGGAGCAAAAAT
>JBHLQK010000153.1:0-7709 GCA_048884925.1 Candidatus Thorarchaeota archaeon | reverse complement strand
GGGCGATTTATCCAGTCAAAAGCACGACTTTTCACATATCTTCCACTGAATGGAGAATACTGGTCGCTTGGCGAACACTTGCAGGCTTAGTTCATTCACGTTGTATTGAGCTGAATGTTGATACTCTCAGACTCCTCCTCATCATAGAATCTGGGATGCTGGAGATGACGCACAGATGTTTCCCCATCCGAATCGAGGATAATCCAAGCACCTCTTGGAACATGGTCTTCTTTCAAAAAGACATCATAGGTGATTCCGGGAAATTCCACGATGATTGGTTCATGCCCCAGCAGATTAAACAACCCGCAGGCTTCTTGGGCTCGGCTGACACTGTCTAACCGAGTGAGGATTGGTATCCATTCATCAGATGCCCCTGACCATTTTAGAATGGGGAACGAATTCGGTGGGGGCCACTTGCCTTTCCGTACTGTTACATACTCACCAGTGCCAAGTTCATAGATTGTAGGCGCCCTTCCTGCTCTCGCGAGGTAAGTGCCGTGTGCCTTGGCATCATTAAGTGTAAGAAAGATCTCCATATGCTTCACCATCGCTTGTTTTCGACAAGAACTAGTGAATACAGGAACTGAGAAATCGCACAACATTTGAGATGCCCAAAGCTGTCACATAATTGCAAAATGAAGGCCAGAAGGTGTGCACATTCCGCACATTATTCATAGGATTTTAAATTGGACTGTGCAAACAGTGGTGTTTCACACAACAGGGATTACAGGTTTGTTTTCATTCTTATTTTGCTGATACAATACAAATCACGTCACGGTCCTTGAGGACATGTTTGTCAGAGATTCTCATTTTTGTACGCGCATCTATTGCATGGATGAATGATTCCATCAGGTCGGTGTGAATATGCCCAGCAAACTCCTTGGCTGTTGTACCTTCAGGGACAAGATAGACATCGGGCAGAACATTCCCATCACCATCCGTCAGAGAGTTTGAATCTTGGACAGGATAGATTGTAATCATGTTGAGAAATTCAAACACGGCCCTATTCAGAATGTTCTGGACTCCTGTACCACCGTACTTCTTGAGAATGTACTCTCTAAGCTTCTTAAGCTGTTCAACCTCGGCATCCTTCAAGTCGTCACTCTTGAGAATCTCGAAATCATCATCACCTGGAATGTACTTGATCACAGATTTCCTTTCTAGATCTTTGAGTACTTTTTCAGCTAGGGCACTAACTGGGACCACAAGAAGATCAGGGAAAGCCTCCTTCAATCTTTCATAATTCTCCTCAGCATTTGGTCTATCAATCTTATTTGCCGCAATTATCAAGGGTTTAGCAACATGCCAGAGTGTAGACGCAAAGCTCCTGAGATCCTCCTCTGTCCATTTATCAGCAGCCTCAGCTTTTAGCTCCGATTCTCGAAGTGCCTTCAGAATATGCTTTCGAGAAACCATCAATCCAGACAGCTTCTCCAACAGAATCTCATCCAGTTTGGCTCCCTCTACTCTCACACGTCCAGTCATTCTCCGCCAGTCTTTCTGGATGATTGCTAACACCCACTCAGTGATCTCTTCCTCAAGGAATTTCACATCATCAATTGGATCATGACTTCCAGCAGAAACCTCCTGCCCCTCTGCATCCAACGCACCACTGGCATCAACAATATGTATCAGTACATCAGCCTGTCTTAGGTCATCCAAGAACTGATTACCCATCCCTCTTCCCTTGTGGGCACCAGGCACGAGACCTGCAACGTCAATCAGTTTGATGGGCACAAGTCGGACTCGCTCAATACAGACCGAGTTCTGTGGATTGTCTTCCACATCAAAATCTCCACAGGCACAGGGTGTCCTGACATGTGTCACTCCCACATTCGCCTTGATTGTGGTGAACGGATAGCTCCCCTCCTTGAAATTAGTCATGCATGCAGCATTGGTAAAGGAAGTCTTACCACATGACGGCTTTCCGACTATTCCAACACTGAATCCCATTATTCGTTTCTCCGTCTATACACAGCTCATAAGCCGAATTAAACTGTTAAGGTCCTGTTTCTACCGAACCATTTTTATGAATTGAGATTCATAATATATATTGAATCAGGATTCATTATAAATGATGACCGAAGAAAGTGAGAATATGACTAGAATATGTGTGACCTCTCAAGGTGCCGAACTGGATGCACTCATGGATTACCGATTTGGTAGATGTATGTACTTCATCTTTGTAGATCTGGAATCAGGGGAATTTGATGCAGTTAGCAATGATGCCCTCTCAAGTACGCATGGAGCTGGAGTGAGAGCCGCTCAAAAAATAGCTTCCAGCGGAGCTGAGGTAGTGATAACTGGGAGCATTGGTCCAAATGCATACCCAGCTTTGCTAAACGCTGGAATTCGAATAATGAAAGCAGGTTCAGGCACCGTCAGAAACGTGATCGAATCCTACAAGAAAGGCTTGCTTAGTGAAGTAGCATCTCCAGGTCCCGCTCATATGGGACTAGGCAGAGGGAGGTCTCGGAAAGGCCCATTCCCAGGCCATCTGCCACTACGGGCCCGGCCACCTCTGCGTCCGTATCCATACATATGATTACTCATCTCTTCGCATTATTTTGTGCATATACACAATATTAATTATGTGCGTATGAACGAATATAAGTATATTGGATTGATAAAGCTAGACACAAATCCAATTCGTAAGATACAGTAGCTGGTGACAAGAGATGCATAGAAGAAGAAGGGGTAGACGCGGACGAATGCCAGTTCAACCAAAACTGGGAGCCAGTTTCAAGGCGACTCGCATGAATCCTGAACCCCAAGCTGACATTAGACCTGTATATATTGACCCTGCAGAAGCTGAAGTCTTGCGACTTGTGGACCTTGAAGGCATGTACCAGGAAGACGCAGGGGATGCCATGGGAGTGTCTAGAGGCACCATCTGGCGACTTCTTGAAGGTGCTCGCAGGAAAGTAGTCAGCTCGCTCTTTGAAGGAAGACCTCTTATCATCGGTCACTCACCTACTGAAGAGTGATCAATTGATGGTATGGTTATGTAGCTGAGATTTTCATTTGGCCGTTTGTTAAGCACTCTAAAAACTGTTCTTCACTTCTAGTTCTAGGCATTACACACATTCTTGTACTCCGGAAGCCGTCCTCTCAGAAAGCGCTTGAGAGCCGTCTAGATATCGTTCTAGAGCACAAAATTGTGCGATGCTCCCTTATATGCCAATTCGCGCATCTTTCTTAGTGGAGAGAAAGACCATGCACACCGTACCCTCAGGATCCGGACCTATTACTGACCCGATTTTAGTCAGAAGACCCGCATTTCCACGATGGTGGGATCCAATTACTAGGCCTCATGTTGCTATTGTAGTACGTGACCCCATCTCTGGAATGGATGTCAGATACTATATCTCACAAAAGGGTCATGGAAACTCAAATGGAAAGGAAATTCTTGATGTGGCTGATATAGACGGACTTGCAGAGGGTACCTTGCTTGAAGTCCGATACAGTGCCACAAAGGCCAATCTATACAAGCTTGAGCTAGTAGATGGCGTACCATGTTGGAGATGGATGGCTCGTTGTAGAGAGCTGCCCGACTTCAACTATCCTGCTGAGATTAGATGGAATGGCTTTATGGAAGAAACACCAGTCGACGTTAATGGTTCTATAACATATGAGATTTCTACAAACTGAAGCCTTAGAATATGATTGACAGGCAGGTAAGGGCTCCTTCACACTTCTCGAACTCACTCATGTCCAGCGGTATGACCTCAAATCCAGCTTCTGCAACAAGGTTTTGAGCCCTTTGATGTCTTTGGGACATCAACACAGCATTGCCAACGCTCAAGGTGTTTGCGGCATAGCCTTCTTCTCTTGGCACCACTATCTTGTCAAAGCCTTTCAGTATTGGATGACTCTCAAAGTCTTCAGTGGCAATGATTGTATTTTGACTCAGGTACGTGAGATGGCTCTTCAGATGGATGATAGATGGGTCTTCAATAGTGTCTGATTTGACGCCAAGCCATCTCGACATTTGTTTCACGCCCTTTAGATTGGTCCTTTGTGTGATACCACTGATTAAACGGTCGGACAGATGAATGACATCACCACCCTCTATGGTGGCTGGTTTTCTGGCAAATCCCAGTTCCAGATAGTCCTTGAGAATCTCTGACACTGCAAGTTCTTCACCCCGGCGACTATTCTCAGCGAATCTTGTGACGAAACCCCTGCTACCGTGGACAACTACCGTATCCTCCACAAAACAAGAATCAGGATATCTCTCATCAGGAGGCAGTCTGATCAGTTTCAATCCTAAATCCGATAGCGCACGACAATATTCAGTATGTTGTTCTTTAGCTAGGGGCAGGTCTAGAGCACCATGCTCTGGGTGAGATGAGATGCAACGTCCAAATGCACTGCTTGGCGGTCTAACAATCGCTTGCTTCATCATTTGACACTATGAAATCAGTATCTTATTACTTAGCTGGGAACGACAAACTTAAATGTAAAGTTTGCTTTACGTAAAGTGAACTTTACATCCAGATGGGTGACACTGGTGATTGTCAACAGACTGCGAGAACTCCGTGAGGCCAAGATGAAGGAATCAGCTACGCCTGAGCTATGGACTCAAGAGGGTATCAGCCAGCGTCTAGGAGTCACAAGGCAGACAATCATCTCCATGGAAAAGGGCACATACAACCCATCCCTAGCACTTGCTTTCAAACTAGCACACCTGTTTGGATTGAAAATCGAGGATATATTCGAGGATATGAGTGATGAGAATGAATCGTAGTGTGTTGGCTGGTCTGGGCATTGTGGTCGTTGTAATGATAGTATTTACAGTCATGTGGATTCTTGACATTACCTCTCTAGGTGGTATCATGGGTGCAATTGGCGGCATGGTAGGTGGCGTTCTTGGTGCCACATACATGCAACGATTTCATGATGAGCGATTCTCCCAAATCATGAAGAGGTCGGCAAGCAACTCCTACTGGTTTGTCGTAATCTTTCTGCCTCTCAGTTGGATTGCTATGATACGATTGGAACCAATAACACTGCCATTGGTGATAGGACTGACCTTCGCAATCTGGATGTCTTCCTTCATTGTCTACTATATTTCGCTGTTCTACTACTACAAGAGGTGATTTTGTGACAGAGATCAGGTTATCAAACAGAGCTTTCGTCTTGATACTTGTCATTCTGTCCCTTTCATGGTTTCTTGGACAAGTCTTCACCAGCTTCATATTTCCGGGCTCGTGGGTGCCTCTGTCTCTACCTTCAATATTAACAGGGATTACATGGATTTCAGTGCTATTAGGCTTCATGATATATTCACAGAGGCTCCGGGACGAGCGCACCATACAGATTTCTGATAAGTCAGCTCGTAACGGCTTTGCTTTCATTCTCTGTGTGGTTCCGGCTGCAATTATAGTCCTCTCAGCAACTGACGTGTCCACTGATGTATCACTTGCGTTACTAATCGTATGGATTGGGTCTGTTTCTCTTGCCGGTCTCTCAGCTCTATACTACTACCGGAAGTAGGGATGGATTAATACCAAAATGGTTGCTTTTACATCCACAAAAAGAGTGGACTGGCTTTCTTCACTATGTCACTGTGTCATTGATCATCTAGTATGAAGTGTTCTGTCATCGATTCTGAAGTATGCAATGTATGGCTCGAATCTTAAGTCTAATATGACTCACATTCCCCGATTGACCCAGATGGTGACTATGCAACTACCAAGAATGAAGATAACTGTAGTAAGAAGGTACAGCCCTGAGGAAGTATTCGGACATCAAATGCTTCAGTCCTCGTCAGGCAAAGCAATACCGACATGCCAATTCTTCGAAGACGGGCAGGAGTTCGTTGCCGAAAACAGCTTCACGATGCCTAAAGGTTTCTGTGGATGGGCCTGGAGGGACTTGACTGTCAGATTCACCAAATTCGATCTAATCGATATGGATTGGCCGGGTCCAGATGTGACGTATGTAGCATGTGGGGACGGCGTGAGGCCGGTCATCTTTCGACTGGAGAAGCTTGATGATTGATTGCGGTCATGGAAGCAACTCACAGAAGGCGGTCAGAGATGAAGTGGTAGTGGGGGAGTTTAGGCGCATAGTATCACTCGTTCTACACTTGCCACTGGATGCAATAACAGTTTCAACCTATATTCCGCTGTTCATATGGTGCCAGTCAAGCATTACTCCAGCTTTCCAACACTCTCGTTTCTTCTCAATATGGCTTTGATGCTTCTCTTAGATGTTCTGTAGTCCAGCGGCACGAGTGCCATGTATGAATGTTCAACTGGGTCATCGATGCAGATTTGGAAGATACCAGTTTATCACTCTCCTCATTCTCTATAGTAGAATGGTCCCGGTCCTTCCATGACCGGTGTGAATTCAGCTCTTGGGACGCCTTTTGAAGAAGAGAACCACAGTGATCAATACCAGCACGATCGTGACGCCAATCACTGTAGTTTGAATAAAGTCCAGAACTGTGACGGTTACAGTATCGTTTATCGAGTTGCCACAGGTGTCAATTACAGTCAGTGTGTATACATACGTGCCGACACCTAGATTCAGATCATCTAGCGTTATTACAATCGCACTGCCATTCCAATCGCCCCCAGCCACTACATAGAGACTTCTCTCACTGACCTCGAACGAAGAAGGATGTGAATCTAAAGGTTTCCAAACTAGAAGACTGCCGCTTGGTCGCACATCAATGAACATATCAGGAGGATGGTCTATTGTTGGTTTCAAGATATCAGCCTTCTGTGGGTACTTGTCCACCGATCCTGCTGTCCCCTGGATTGGATACGTGCCAGTGCCTGTATAGTCGCCCCACCAGTTGCCGCAGCTGACATTATCATCCCACTGATTGTCAACTCCATAGTCATCTGCATTGTGAACTCCATTCCATCCAATCAGATTGTAGTAGACGCTTATGTTGTATGCATATACTCCAAGACTGATACCAACACCTTCGTTGTCCGTAATGGTGTTGTTCAAGAAACTCATGTAATCTCCGGTGCCTATGCATATTCCACCGTAATCACCGTTCCTGCTAACAGTGTTGTTGATAATCAAGCAATCCCTTGCATTCCTGAAGTGGATACCAAACAAAGAGCTCCATGAAATAATGTTGTTGACTAGGATACAGCCATTTAGGATGTTGAAATACACCCCGTAGCCAGTGCTATTTGAGATGATGCTATTCTTCAGTGTGAAATTGTTGCATTCATGAACGTTGACACCGTCGATTGAATCTACGATGATGCAGTCAGAAATGGTGATGTTGTCAGCATATGCTGCTAGGACTCCTGCGGAATGGAGCTCTGCATTCTCAATCGTTAGATTCCTACATTCTGCAATGATGACCTGACCGTAGGAGCTTCCATCGATGGTGGTATGGTTCAGGTTCAGGAAGTAGCCCAACTCCTTGCCATTGACTGTGTTGTCCGTGAACTCATGACGCCATACGAAGCCTGGTCCACCTCTGATGCTTACGGCACAGTCTTCGAATTCGTTTCCTGTAAGGTTGCAACCAGTGCAACCCTCAAGAATCAGACCCTCCGTATTATCAAGGAAGGTGACACCTGTCACCTGGCATTGGCTCGAAGAACCTAGTACGGCGCCAATGGTGTTGTTGGCAAGCGTGAGACCTTCCAACGTGCAATCAACACAATATTCCAGGACTGCTCCACAGTCAATATCGCGGAAGACGCCGTTTGTAGCTGTCACGTTGTCGC
>JBHLQK010000152.1:0-7713 GCA_048884925.1 Candidatus Thorarchaeota archaeon | reverse complement strand
ATTCTGTCAAAGTCTATTCTTGAAGGACGATTATCTAGTGAGAAACTGAATAGATATGGAACTGCCAGTCGTGGAGGTATGTAGGTCCGATCCTCAATGATGTGAAGGCCGCCTCCTGGATCGTCTTTACAGGGCAGATGACAAAACCACTTGGCTCCCTCACCAAAGACATCTTGTGCTATCTTTGCGATTCGATGTGCAAATGGAATTGTATGATTCTTACTCACGGCACAAAGAACAACACCCTCCTTTCTTGCCAAAGAGGCTAGCTCGCGAAGCATGAACCCACTTGGCATGGACGGATACTTCTTTACAAAGTGCATGAAGATGGACAGAGCTCCGTCGAGAAGCAGGTATTTTGGACGAAGGTCACTGGTCAGGACGTTCCTAGCTGCTGCGTATTCTGACACTTTGCGTAATTCATCATGAACCACCTGATTCGTAAGCATCTGTGCTCTAGAGATCAGGGACTCCATTTCTCTCAGCTCAGGAAGATGTTTCTCATAATCAGTGTCAGTGAAGTCTGATATAGAGGAGATGGTTCCATTGGAATCGTCTCTAAAGAAGGGCAGAATGATGTCAATTATATCCTTGAGTGGGTAGATTGCTTCGAGGGTTTCAGCCATCTTCTTCTGCGCATCATTCCGAACTCCCGAGTGCCAGTGAACATCGAGATGGGGTTGGCCTCCAAGACGTTCCTCCAATGCCTTTGCACTGATTGGGTCAAATAACTTCTCAGAACGAGTGTTGGTATCCAAGACGACTGTTGCTGTACTCAAGAGATGCACTCTGATATCATCCAAGAGCATCAGATTGTCAGTGCCAGATCCATCAACAGACGCCACGAGAAAGTCATCTTCGAGCATAGTGTCCGGGGGATAGGGCTCGACTGTGTCGAGAAGCTGTTCCTTGATTCTAATCTCATCCTTTGAGAACTCTTCTTCATCACGCCGGTCCTGTTGATTGTCTATGTCAGCAAAGACTAATCTCAGGAGCTCCCGGAATTTGTCTGTGAGAATCTTCTCTAACATGAAACCCTCTCTCAATCAACTGATTCGTGAACCTAGGTCAACCTCACTAGATACACTTGGCTGGGTCATAAAAACCTAGCACTCGGTTGATTCGAGAGAGTCCTTGAAGCGCGCACCTAATTCAATGTCGGTAAAGCAAGTGAGAGTTCAGCAAGGCTAACTAGCCTCTCTGAACAATTAATAAACCAACACCCATGATTATGCCTCCAGTGAATGCTAGAATGCCTAGAATCACTATGTCACCTGAGGTCATTATCACCGTTCCATAGATGTACGCCAAATAGAGGAACCACGAGAGTGGGGTTATAAGTGCCATAGCACCAATAATGCAAAGTCCTGAGCCCATCAGAAGATTTCTTCTTCGATGATTGATTTTTTCGCGATATCCCAGAATCAATAGCACCATTCCTATCAAGAAACCAAGGGCCAGTAGAGCGGGGATACTTATGCTAACCATCTGTTCCTGCAAGGCTAGAAGCAACAACTCCTGACAAATCATTTGACATTAAACATCAATATTCTCCTTGGATTTAAGCATTTACGCCCCTTCCTCGGAGATTTTCTTAAAAGGAACTGAATCTACGATTTTTTGACCGCAAGGATTCTGGCAAGTTGGCGACCAAGCGGAACTCAGGGAAGTGGTCCAGTGCTAAAGATAGCATACTTTGGGAAGACATCATTCGCATTGGAATCAAAAGAAACTACGGTTCTACTGAATCCAGGAATTTGGGACGGCGAACCAGTTGTCCCTTCGGATTTCGACTGTCGAGTCATTCTCGTGACAAATCACGAAGATGACGCACTAGGGAATGCTGCTGAGATCGCTGTGAACTCCAAGGCGTGGATTCTCGGAAATGAATCCACTATCGAGAGAGCTCAGGAACAGGGAGCAAAAGCCTGGCTCCTACATGTCCTCAAGCCCGAGGTTCCTTACGAGATTCCAGGACTAAAGGTTACGCCATTCCCTCTTCAGAAGAAAAGTGTGGAAACAGGCGAAGTCATCGAGAATCTGGGTCTTCATATCGAGATAGGGACTATGAAGGTGTCATATCTTGGGGATAGTCTTGTACGTGGTCCCTTTGGGCATCTAGAATCAAATGTGATGATTGTGCCAGTCGGAGGTGAACATGCATTTCCTGTGAAGGATGCTGTTAGTCTCTGTATTGATGCTTTGCCTCAGGTAGGCATTCCCGTGAGATGGACCTCAGAAGATCAGCCCAAGAAATTCGCCAAGTACATTGAACAGTTTGGGCAGAAGACAACGCCTCTTCTGATGGAACCTGGACAGACATTGGAAGTACAGTGGGCGGCAGGCCACGAGTTTAGGCATTCAGTAAGTTCTACACCAACGGAGCCAGAGTAGTCACCCGGGAGGGTGATCAGATACACAATGGGTGAGTCCTAATTGAGCGAAAACAAAACTGTCGTAATCGACCTAGAGGAAACCGAAAAGGCAACCATCGGCGAGCTAAGTCGTATTGAGCGCGCCGAGGCCAGAGGGGTCCTATCCGTCAATAATGTTTCAGACAGATCACGCATCTGGAATGTCCGCGTGCTGCTTGAAGAAGGCACCAGTGGCACAAGCTTCTCTGAAGATTCTCTTTCAGTGGGTGAGATTGATGCAGGTGCAAAGTGGGAGACCGATTATACAATCGACATCAAGAAGCCGATTCTAACTCTCACGGAGAGATTTGATACATGTGGCACAGTTCCAACTGATGACCCGCACTGGGCATATGTTTACGGAAAGGAGAATCCCGTGAAAATCACAATCAAAGTGAAGAATGAAACAGATGGTCAAATTGACAACATCGTACTCAACAAGACCATTCCTTCAGAGCTCACAATGGTGAATGTTGAATCTACGAGCTCCGGGATTACAGAGTTCGATGAGGGGACAAGGACTATCATATGGAAGGACTTCGTCATATATCCAAGGGAGGAGTCTACTCTTATCATATCTGCTACGGGAAACGTTGAGGATACCGACAAGAAGAGCGCTGGCGAGATAGTAGTCACATATCGAGGTGAGGACCAGCAGAGATCCAGGCTCACGCCAGATATGACTGCACTTACCGAGTTTCTGACTGGCATAGAAACAGCTGAAACTGAACCGAACCAGTGGGAATGCATCTTGGAATGTTCGAATGAGAGTGACTTAATGGTACGACTTGATAAAGCAGAAGTCTATCTGACACCTGAGGATGGTGGCGAGAAGCAAAAGATGATTGATGATGCCCCCAAACTCGAGATGTTTCCAAACCAAGAGTGGAACTCAAAATTCGAGATAGGCAGCAAATCGCCTCCAAAGTGCAACCAAGAGGTAGTCTATACTCCGATGCGAGTAATTGCAAGTCGAGTCTTAGGCACCATTGAGAAGACCCCCCAGACAGTACCTATCGCTCGCATAGACTACGCCAAGGAGTTTGACCCTCCAGAGGTCAGCAGCTTTGACAAGACTCCAGTGGAAGTAACAATTGATATCAAGAATGTGGGATCAGCACGTCTCAACTCATTCATTATTGAAGATAGCTTGCCAGATGATGTGATGCCTCCAAAGCCAGAACATGTCACGGTCTGGGTACGAGGAAAAGAATACAGCGGTGACCTAGAAGTAAGCATAGACCCAGATGATCAGAATCCTGAAGTGCCGCATAAGATTACCTTCACGATTCTAAATCTCAAGGACTCAGTGGGCGAGGTTGAGCCTGGTGATTCAGTCAGGATTAACTATGCCATAATGGCATGGAGAAATCGACCTGAGAAGGACTATGCAGCTCCCATTCATTGTCAGGCAAACACCTATCCTGAGGGGCTTCCGGCTGAGGTTGCGAGTGCAGATGACGGTCATAAGATAGGTATTCTCTACAAGAAGAGAAGTATCTCGACTAAGAAAGGCATCAACAAAGGATCGGATCCGGGTCAATTTATTGTGGTTCTTGTTATTGAAAACAAAGGCGAGGTAACTGTGGAGAACGTTAAAGTGACTGACTGGATACCAGCGGGCTTCAACTACATATCCACGGACCCCGAAGATGAATCACCCACAGAAAGGCCTGTTGACGATGGCACAAATCTAGTCTGGGATTGGTCCAGGATGAACCCTGGCGACAAAAAGAGAATCAGCGTCACAGTACAGGCTGGGGAAGACGCGGGTGAATACGAGCGTCGTGAACCACAAGTGACTTCAGAATAGGACTCATCCACTCTCCCGCTAGGCAGGGGGTAATCACCCTTGCCTAGTTGGTCACTCTACTTCTTTTTCCATCTCTGCAAGCTCTTTGCGTGTTGCATCTAGCTCAGCATCTATGTCAGCTAGAGGAATATATTCACTTTCATCTTTGGAGTGAGTGTCAAGTGTATAGAAGACTCGAAACCCCTTTAGGGCCTTGTGCAAAGCGTCTGCTATCTCAAGAATCGACTCCCTAAGGTCGGATTCGCTCATGTCATCCTGTTCATGTTCATAAACAAAATCATATGCTCCGCGCACAGGAATGAATCCCAACTCAAGCATCTTTTTGATGACAAGACTTGGAGACGCACCCTCGCTATTGAACCAGACTGAAACTTGAGTCACATATTCAGACATTGATACGACCTCTTTACTTCCGAATTGAACGGACCGCTACTATGTTTCTCTTAAGGCTTTTCTAAGGTATATGGAACCTGAAAGAATGCACCAATTGTGCAAAGTCCTCATGTTCGAGTACATGGCTCCACTGGTGCTTGCAGCCACAATCAAGTCCTTCGAAATGGCTAGTACTCTGATCCAGTGAAAACTGGCGAATAGCCTTTGCGAAAGCATCATCACATTTTCCACAGTTGTGAGTGCCTCTTGGTTTACCAGCTGCCACTGGATCGCAGACTATGTTCACCTCGGACGCAACCTGATCTCTTGATTCTTTAAGAATCTCCATCACTGTCCATAGCCAGGGAGGTCGATAATGACCTCTAGACCACATGCGTTGTACGAGTGTATGTTTCTGGACATTCACTGGATTGACCGAGATAGTTGTCACACCCAATTCTGCCGCTGCAACGATGGTCTGGACGGCATCAAGAAGAGCATCGCGTTCCGTGAGGAAGGGTGGCTTGACTAGCACATATGCTCTGGTCCCGATGCCGTGGGATGCAGCTGTCTTCAGCGCGGTTTCGAATTCACTAAGTGAGAAGCCCTTATTGATGCACAGAGACCGTACTAAATCATCTGCACTCTCTAAGCCCATTCCAATCTCTATTTCTCTATCACCCAGAATCTCACGAACAAGAGATACGGCTTCGTTGGTAACGTATTCGGGACGAGACTCGAGAACTACTTGGCGAACGCGATCGTCTTCACTTATGGCCTTCAAAATCTCCACTCTCGCCTCAGGCGATACCTCAACAGAATCCAGAAAGCTACCGCTTGTATACACTTTTACAGAGATTGGAGCCAATAGACTCTCTAAGGAAGTCAGTGCATTCTGAAATTGCTGAGTAAGGTCCTCAGTGGACACCTTCTGACTTGCACCATCCAAGATATAACTACACATCGTGCAACCACCCTTCTCACCTCGAGCATGAGAACACCCTGAAGTGGCCAGCACAATGGAGAGCGCGTGTCCCACTTCGCAGCCTATGCGGCTTTGAGCGGCCCATTTCGCAGCAGGTTTTGAAAGATTCCGCCGACGAATTCTCGAGAGAGAACTACCTCGAGCAGCTAGGCTAGCTTTTGTGATGATGTCTTTGAGTCCGTCAGAAATAACGTTCACCTATGTTGTCACCCCCAACTTATGACGAACTGTTACTGCCCTCCCCTTTTCAAACTCACACATCTCAGTGCCTGACATTTCACTTCGGCCAACTGCAACTACCTTTTCCTCTTGATCAATGACAAGGACCTCGTCGCCAGGTCGGATGCCTGTGTCTGCTTCCTTGATTCCAACTGCAAAGATCGACCCGCCCTTGACCTCCTTGCCCTCAAAGCGAACCCAGCTTTGGCCCAATCCTGCGATTCTTCTAGCACCAGCCAGCGTTAATGATAACATTCCAGAAACAGCATTGTAAGCACACACCTGTTCCTTGTCAACCGTGCAAATGACTGTCCTATACAGCTTCCCTCTTAAGCCAGCATCCTCAGGGACAAGCAACTCACCTGCACCAAAGCCAAACTGAAAATCCGCTGTGGCACGAAGTGTGTCTTCCAAATCTGTACGCCTATAATCTCCATTAAGAACGAGATCGAGCATGTCTCTGAGTGTTTCATTCAGTAGGTCGAGTGAAACTCCACTTGTGGCTGAGTTTTCCGAAGATGTATAGATCAGCGTCTGCCTGAGATTATCCTCTGCTTGCTTCACAATATCAAGGTACCCGCCAGAAACATGCGCTAAAACAACTACAGACTCATTGAACTTTTCCAAATGTGTTGTAAGGGCCCGTACTGCAATTGCGGTTTCTTCAGCATCCCATTCCCCAGTCACAGGAATATCATATTGTGCCACGGGATGGATCCGTTCCAACTCTCTCGGAATGACTCCGAGAGGGGATGTCAGAATTGTTTCAGCAATTCCATGCCTCGCAAGTCCAATTGCAGACTCGATTGTTCTGGCAAAGCGTTTGTGTGATTTGGAATCAGAGTAAGGCTTTCTTGCTGAACACGGCAAAAGCAATACAACCTGTTTGTGAGCAGGAGGAATGAACCTAGAAACAAGCTTCTCTCGAAAACGTTTGATTGCTGGAGAATTATATGATTCAGGACCGATAAGAGGCATAGTTGAATTGCTCGTAGTTGGGGTGAATTCCTCCAAGAATGAATATAAGTTTCTATCGACCTTTCTAAGCAAAGAGGCTACAGAGGGTGTGGCATGAGTGAGCGATTCAACTAACCATCGCAAGCGTCCCGACTGCATCGCATGAATGCTTTCAGAGAGGACCATTTGATATGTAGAAATATTGTGTCGAGTGAGAATCTCGATTAGTTTGTAGTCACTCAAGCTACTGAGGTCTGGTTGTGATACACATGCAGAACATGCGCAGTGTCTGGCAGTTTCGTTATCAGAAACCTGCTCTGCATCTGTTCGCCATAATCTGATTCCTTGTGCAGCTGCTTCAAATGCGCGGCCAGTGTCGAAGACATCGAACCCAAGGTAATGCATTAGTGGCAGGGAGTAGGGTTCAATCCGGCCAATAGCTATTGCGAACCAGTTGCGGGGCAGCTGACTACGGAGAGTGACCATACGGTAGTCACTCGGGCCTAGGTCGCCAGTGAATCGAAATGCTGCAGCTCTCACACCCATCTGACTGAATTCTTGGAGTACCTGTCCAAATGATTCCTCATCGAGGGATGCAGGTACTCGAACAATGGCTCCTGATGGTGCAATTTGCTGTTCCTCTAAGAATGACATCTGCTGTTCCAAGAGCAGACTCCCAGCTGTTAAGCCTAGAATCTCATCCGCCATCAGTGAAGGAAGCAATATGGAGTCATAATCGCGTAGACTATCTAGCCGGGAGTGACTGATACCTGGTATTGCTACAATCATTGGTGTGTCTTTGAGAAGTTCGTCCCTGTTAAGGGCGGCATAATGCAGAGCAAGACAGTCCGCATGTGCGGGCCCTACCAAGACTGGGGTGCTGATTGCTATATCACCCATAGAATAGGAGCCCATGCGAGCAGGTCCGTCGTGGCCCCTAGCAATCAAGAACT
>JBHLQK010000151.1:0-7719 GCA_048884925.1 Candidatus Thorarchaeota archaeon | reverse complement strand
CTGGTCCTACCAAGATTCTGGCTTCTGTAATATATTCTGACTCCTGCGAAAGCAGCATAAATCATAACGAAGAGAATCTTGAACATGAGCTCCTCATCCATTGAAGTTCGCCTCAAGGAATCAAGGCAACTTAAAGATAAAAACATACCCATTGGTCATTTTTAATACTCATGAGTCATTTTATATATGGGGTTGCCTATTGATGCCTGTGAACAGTCATGCCAAAAGTCGTGCCCGAGTATAAGGAGAAGGCAAAGAAGCGAATAATGATGCATGCTGCAGAGTTGTTCTCTGAGAAGGGATACTACAAGACAAAGATGATTGACATCGCTGAAAGCATGGGCGTAAGCAAAGGTGCAATCTACCAATATTTTGATAGCAAACAAGACCTCCTTCTCTCAGTGCTGGAAGCCCATACAAACACTCGAGGGGAGGAAGTTGAGAGATTCTTGGCCTCTGGAGGCATAGCTGAGATTGCGACTGAGGAATTCTTTGACAGGATGTTGTCAATGCGCTTAGGTACTCTTGTTCTTAACTTAGACCTGCTTCGCGAAGCAGCAGTTAACAACCTGATCCTGAAATGGGTCAAGGAGAGCTACGAATCTTGGGTGAAAGACCTCTCTAGCGTTATTGAGGGCTTCAAGAAAGATGAGACCATAAAGAATCATATTGATTCTGAATCATTGGCCAGAGGAATCCTAGCTGTTCGGGATGGATTGTATAGTTCCATAAGTCTTGGGAGTGAGATCTCGAGAGTAAGAAGGGCTTGGGTCACAGTTCTACGTCTTCTAATGAAGGAGATTCTTGTTGAGCCCATTAATCTCTAGTTGATGCATTACAACGTTCCTATATCGGCACAGCTTTCAAGTTGTCTAGATGAGGAAGTACAGAACCATAAAGAGCTGTCATATAATCAACTAGGGGATGTATGGCCATGGTGGTCTTCCCTTCAATGCCCATGTCACGAAGAGGAGAATCATCATAGAGCAAACAAAGACATAGACCACAATCCCCGCTGTTATGTAGTCTTCAAAAAGCACCCATCCGATATAGGAGATGACTATACCCAGAATGAGAAATACAACTGCGAGATACTGGTCAGATCGCGAAGTCATCATATAGCTCTTCTCCAAGTCCATTGTCTGCAGAACTGTTGACAATTATCCTCTCTCCCGGAACGAATCCAATCTAGCTCGCATCTTTTTCTGACATGATTCTGTGAAGAAATACAATTCGGTGTAGCAAATTAGAATGAACATTCGATAGTCTACTAATAGAACCCCCTATTTCACATAACTTCAAAGTTATATAGTCAAGTGTCATATCGAAATATGATAACTATTGTTAACTAATGGGGAAGAATGTGGTCCACTGGGCCTCAATGAGGAATGCAGTTTTCTTGATAGCATTCGAATCCAACTGAAGGTCGCTCATGGAGCTGAAATCGCTCGGCGATATCTAGCAATGAATGCGTTTGATGGAGTTCTCCCAGTCATAGGCATCCTCATGGGTGCGGTGATAGCTCTTACCTACCAGAACCCCGCATTTGTCTATCAAACGACCCTACTTGCCATTCTTGGAACAAGCTTTGCCATGTTTGTTTCTGGCATTACATCTTCTTATCTCACTGAAACAGCGGAGCGAGAGCGTGAGATCAAGGAGCTCGAGCATTCAATGCTATCCAATCTTAGAGCTAGCGGTTTCTCAAGAGCCGCGAGAACAACTACAATCGTAGTGTCCCTGATAAACGGACTATCGCCATCAATGGCTGCTCTTACAACTGCCGTTCCTCTATTCCTGCCCTTTTTGACCGGTCTACCGATACAGGTCTCTTTCTATCTCTCGATTTCAGTCGGACTTGTTGTTCTATTCTCTCTTGGAGTGTTTCTAGGGAGAGTGTCAAAGACCAATGTTGTCATCTATGGGATCAAGACCCTTGCAGCTGGAGCACTTGTCATTATCATGATGTGGATAGTGTCCAGCATTCAGATCTTCTAGGAGTCTTCCAGTCACGCCCTCTTTTTCGGCTTCTTCTCTTTCTTTCCTGAACAGGTCTTCTTCTGGTTGTCATTATGGCAGCATTCTTCGCACATGGAATTTCACCTCCATGCGCAATACTATTAATACCATAGTATTTAAACTACGGAGTTCGTAGTATAGTAGTGACTAAGGAAAGTGGTAGTTGAGTAATGTCGTCAGAAGAATCCGAATGCAATAGAAAGTCAATAAATGGTGTATGCCTCTGTCCTCTGGAGGGGATCATCCACACAATAAGTAGGAAATGGACCCTCCAGATAGTGACCCTGATTGGAAACCAGGGAAACCTAAGATACAGTGACATCCAATCGATGTGCTCCGGTATCAGTCCCACTGTCTTGGCAGATAGGTTGAAGGAGCTTGAGGGAGAAGGAATCGTCAGAAGAAAGGCATTTGCTGAGATTCCACCACGCGTGGAGTACTCACTGACAGACGATGGCAAAGACCTGAGAGCATTGATAACGCCCCTAATGGCTTGGGCTTCAAACAGAACATCCCGAGTTCTGACAATCTAGTTCTATGATCCCTTTTTTCAGCACTGTAACTTGGCGCGCGATATGGTTCCAAAATTAATGGCGATTGACGTGATACTAGAAGGGAACGCTCAATTGAGTCTTGAAGGGTTTCATTTGTCGTTTCTATGGTAGAGCAAAGTTCTCTATGACAGGAGTTGCACAGAGGGCAGTGTGGATAGTGAATTCCATATGGCTGGCGTTTCTCGCCCGAAACTGGATTAAGCCTATGTATTCCTCCGTCTGACCATGGCCAAAGTAAGTATAATGATGGCAGCTGAAACCGGCAAGATTAATGCCAATGTAAAGAGTAGACCAAACCACCCGCCAGGTGGTTCAGTAGGCTCAGTGGTATTTGTGGGTCCTGAAGTTGTGATTCCTACCAGATGCACCACATAGGCATTCATTTCTGTTTCATTCATCGTGGCTGTGTATCCGGCATCGATCAACACATTCATTGATCTCTCAAGATAGTTGTGAAATGACTCATCCATAGGGTCGGAGCCATAATATTGGTCGCTCAGTGGTTCGTAGTCAGGACTGAGAGATGAATATGTTGTGTAGTTCAGATACTCAGCTGTACCACAGAGTACATTCTTGGATGCCCAGTAGTCGAGGGCCACTGGATCCTGACTGGCACCGATGATGTCTGTGAAGGAAGCAGATGAATACTCGCTCCAAGGTCCGCGCCGTGTCGAACTCTCCATCGGATGAGCATTGACCCAGATCATGTCTAGGATGTTGAGAATTGGTGCCCTTGTTTGGACCATGAGGGTCGCCATTCCGCCCAGTCCTATAGAGAAGTGTTCATGTGGGATCCCAGGATCAACTGAAGCCACGATGTGACCCTTCGGCAAGCCCATATAGTTCTTGATGCAGCCAGTCACACCGTATCGGAAGTGGGATTTCATGACTGGCATGTTAATGACCTTCAGTCTGTCTGAGTCATAGCCTGTTTCACTGTCCCATACCCCATTCCTGAAACTGATGTATGTTCCATGAACCGTCCTGAATTTGGGATAAGAAGTAAAAATCTCTGTAGAGGAATCCCAGGTGCTGTTTAAGACATAACCATCGCTGAGATCCCCCTCTGAGTATTCATCCACAGTGCTGAACCGAAGCGTATCCCATAAGTAGGTGGACACATTGAACTCGTCGAAGGAATTCACAACTTCTGTCAAGGACTGGTTGTGATAGTATGAGTTTGCAGAGTAGAAATCGAGATTTCCAAGCCCCTGTCCATTGTCAACAACAACAATCTCTCCGGTGAAACCGTCTGGATGATTGACAAGTGCACTGATGACGCTCTTGACCAAATCCGTGTTGGTCCCACCTCTGGAACCCCATTGGCCATTCACCTTGAGAATCACCACATCGTCACTCCTAATCAGTCCGGAGGGAGTTGATCCTGTTTCGTAGAAATCTAGGTCCTCTGACTCCATCATGTCAAGCAATGCACTTACAGCTGAATCCATATTTCCCTGCAGTCCTGTAGCATTCTGAACTATATACAGGTCGGACACACTTTCATTAGATGTATAGGTCGTTAAATCTAGAGGGACTCTAGTATAGTCATCCCCCTGAGCAAGAGTGAAGTCAATTCCAAGGTCTGTAGAATCGCCTGTGAGAAAAACTGCTCCGACAATCAGAGTCGCCAGAATAACAACAGGCTTCATACGTCCTATTAAGGACCGGACTCTTCCAACACTAGGGATGAGTGCAAGGACTGCTAGTTTGAATATCTGAATGTTTGAAAGCGCAATCTGCTGGCACGGGTATACGATTCTTGAGGGCTTATTTCCTGTCCTCAATGCAATCCAGAAAGCACTCAAAGCAGCGATGATTCCTAAGGTCCAAAGCCCACTTCTTCTCTTCTTCTGTAGATTCTGGGATGGACAGGAACCCATAGTTTCGTCGTCAGGCTCCATTTTTCTAACTCCTATGCCAAAGAAACACCATATTCCATCTATATTATGGTTAGCGGACTGAGCATCGGAGGATCTCTATAACAAATCATGTTGACCAACTGGTACCGCATATCAGTAGATTAGATGAAAGGGAAGACCGTGTTAATGATTCTCTTGATAATTCTGCGGTTAAGCTTCACTACCCCCTCCTCACCATCTCTCGCCTCTTGGTCTTCAAGTTCAGGGCAAGGCTTGTCTTGGAGGCCCTCCAAGGTAGCTCTGATGCATGGCCCAAGTGTCAATGGGTTGTAGCCTCCTTCCAAGACCCAAAATGATCCATTCATCTTGCAAGTGCCGATGAGCCTTTCTATCATCGATGCAATGTACCAATAGGTTTTCGAATCTACCGCCATTTCTCCTATGGGATCTGTAAAATGCGCATCATAGCCAGCAGAGATTGCAATTATGTCAGGATTGAATCTCTCGATGGCTGGAACCACAATCTTGTCCATTGCTAGCTTGTATGATGAATCAGGCGATTCCGGGTGAAGAGGAATATTGATGTTTGTACCTCGTCCCCTACCGTGCCCCATTTCTCTATAATGACCGATTCCGTAGTTTATATAGTCATATTCATGAATACTGATGAACTGGACATTTGGATCCTCATAGAATATCTCTGAAGTCCCATTTCCAAAGTGGTCATCAATGTCTAGAATTGACACCTTCTGGATTCCATTCTGAGTCTGTATCTTTCTGACTGTGATTGCCACATTGTTGAAAAAACATAGGCCCATAGAAGAAGAGGTCGTGGCATGATGTCCTGGAGGACGAACCAGAGCAAATGAATGTCTACAAGTATCTGAAGCCGCTAGCTCACCAGCCAGCAGCGCTCCTCCCAGAGCATGCATAGCTGAGGACCATAGGTTTTCACTTGCCCATGCAGATTCGCCTAGCACGCCCCCCCCGAGCTCGGACATTAGTTCAACAGACTGGACGAGATACGGCTTATGCACAAGTAAAGCTTCTTCTCTTGCGGCTTGAGTGGTCTTGAAAGTCCTGATGCCCTCTAGAGATTTCGTTTCTTCAAGATACTGCAATGTCATCTCTATGCGTTCCGGATTCTCAAAAGCCTCTAGGTTTGGCTTGAGAAATGGAGCAACATGCTTGTCACGTCCGGACTGGTCAATGAGAGTTATGGTGTCTTGGGGCAATGTAGAATCAAACTGTTTTGGTATGACTGCTTCCTTATACTCTTTCAGTGGACGAATGTACACAGAAGACGACTTAAGAAGGAGACAACATTGGTCTCATTGTTTCAAAATGAGCCCTTTATTGAATGACCCAAGAAGATTGGTTTCCGTGATATTTGGTGCGGTGCTATTCACGGTATGGCTACTCGTCGATTTCTACCTCCTCCCTGTCATGCTTGCAGACTTTGGTTATGGTCTATATGAGCCAGTAGCTTTCGGTTCATGGTTTGTTGTCATTCTGATAATACTCGGAGTATGTGTTTGGGGTTCATTGACTTCTTCAACTGAATTATAGAACTTGCCTTTAAGGTTCAATCAGATCTTCAGTCAGATTGAATGCTCTCAGAGCTGCAAGGCAGTGAACAGTAATCTTGCCAGCCCATTCCCTCTCAGCAATAGGCCAGACCTCCTCATACTGACCCCATTTCCACGTTGGCCACCACCCACCATCTTCAGCCTGTTTCTGAATCTCATCCCTGAGCAACTTGTATAGATCTACGGGATACATGAAAAATAGTGATTCAGGAGAGGGGGCAAGCCAGAATATCCTGATTTCTCTCAATGTTTCTGATGTTATTGGTGCAATGCTTCGAATTGTACGAGTCAGTTTCTTTTCTGCTTCGGACTTGAGGGGTTCACGCAGATGTCGATATGCTCTATCCCAACACATCACATTGTAGAGGCCGTCGATGGTTTCCGAGCTGTTCAAGTTTGCTAATGCACGTCTGTTCAGCTGTTTCATCAAGTCCTTTGGTACATGAACTGAATGCATATGGAAGTAGCCTAGTATCTCCGCACTTGGATTTGGCCACGCGTGCTCATCTGGAGGGGACATCTCGCCAACATGCCACCACGGTGCATGAGGCTCATCGTTGACATCGAAGAATGTGGCTGGCCAATAATCGCTTTCAGTGTCAAATGTAGACACCAAGTATTTGATTGCAGCTTCAATTATTGGATGATTAGATCCAATTCCCATTTCTGTACAATATTGCAGACCCACTGACGTTGCCATTGGTGATGACGCTTTGAGCCGGAAGTCTGGCTCGATTGCATTCCCGAATCCCCCATCAGCATTCTGGTATTCTATCAGCTCATCAAGCACCGCATTGACAGAACCTTCCTCAAAGAGATATTCGAACAGTGCGTGATCAACAGGCCTTGCATTGGCATGCAAGAATTCGCTGGCTTTCGAGAAATTCTCCCTTGAGAGTTTCAACTTCGGACCTCGACTTTACAAGGAGCAACCGACATCATAAACGTGGTGTCTAGATTCTTAGCATCATAGCTGGAGATTCTAAACATAACTTGGTGAACTCGATTGACGTCTTCACATCCTTAGGGATAATCTCTCTCTCTACTACACGGAAGCCAAGGCGTCTGAAGAAGTCCTCTGCTGTGTCCGTGAGGAGAAAGAGTGTTCTTATTCCTTTCTTCCTTGCATTTTCAATCATCGCCTCAGTTAGTACAGTACCAAGTCCTTTCCCTTGATGCTTTGGTGATATTGCCACGGACCTTAGAAGAGCAGAGTCTTCATAGATTTCCAAACCAGCGCATCCCCAAGGCTCCAGATTCGAGCCATCATTGCTCTTTAGTGTCAAGAAATTTGATAGGTGATCTTTCACTCCCTCATTTGGTAGGTCCACTTCATTGAGAAGATTGAGAATTGAGCTGAGTTCTGAAGGTTCTGTACGATCAATCCTGTAGTCAGATGTCAACATGTTCAGCCTCATTCAGGGAATAATCCGCGGCTAAATGAATATCTTCTCTTCGGTATTTTGTGAAGGACTTGAGCTATTCAAGAAGCTCTCAGATTGCTTTCGAAAAGAATCAAGAACCGAATAAATTATGTTACGTTTCTTTAGTCCTACGGACAGTTTTTCGGAAGGCTTTTTACACACAGGCCCATAGCATATCTATTATTCGCCAAGGTGAACCGGGGATGGTATCTGTAGTCATTCTCATTCGTGCCGAAGCGGGCGCCATTTGGGAGGCCTGCAAAGCAATCAC
>JBHLQK010000150.1:0-7749 GCA_048884925.1 Candidatus Thorarchaeota archaeon | reverse complement strand
TGAAACTGCGATGAGGTTTCTGGATGACAGAAATTGATTTCAGTGACTATGTTGAAGTCATTAGGGACTGGCCTGAGAAAGGGCAGGCTGTCATAGACATTAGCAGACTTCTTGAAAACCCAGCAGTCTTTGATAAAGCTGTAGTCACACTAGCCAAACCATTATTAGAGGTCAAGCCAAACAAGGTTATTGGCATAGATCTGAGAGGGCTGGCATTAGGGAGTGCAATTGCGTATTACCTTGGATGTGGTATTGTGCCTGTAAGATCAATCGCCTACTTGCCTGAAGACTACGCACGACCTGTAGAGCTTCTGCCAACCAGTAGGTTTACCGATGGGCGACTTGCCCTAGTATCTGATTCTATTGATGCGGGAGACAGGGTAGCGATTGTTGATGACTGGCTAATGCAAGGAACAACTGTCCTGGCTGTCAAGAACGCGGTCGAGAAGCTTGGCGCTGTTGTTGTCGGAATCGCATGTGTAATTAATAACCTCTCTGAAACCAGAAGGAAGCTATTCGGTCGCCCTGAAGTTCAATCACTAATTGAGAATCTTGAAATTGACTTCATTAAACCTTTAGATTAGGCCTACAATAATTGCAGCTATCCAATTAAGTGCCGCAGGTTCTTGAACAGCAAATCATGTGCTGCATCGGATATGTATCTGAGCAAATTTTATGGTGTGAAGGCTTCTCGTAGGCATACATAGAGGAATCGGCCAAAAAGACGATATGCATCACTTCTATCACCAGAAGCTTCAGACATTATTGCGGACACAGTATTCTGGAGCACTGAATCCCTAGCGCCAATTTCGAACAGTGTATCGGCAAAGACACCAGTGAATACTTTTTGTACAATCAATTGTGACTTTATTTCCTTCCCAAATTCCGTCATCCATAGTGTCTGGTACCTGCTTAGGTCCGAATCTTCTAGAGCATCATTTTCGAGATTTCTAGCTAGAACTGCAGCGGCAATCTTGCCTGCTACCATTGCGTGAGCAATTCCGCCTCCTGTTATAGGGTTGACCATGCCAGCAGAATCGCCAATGAGTAGGCAACGCTGTGAGTAGGATTTGGCAATTGTTCCACCAGTGGGTAGTAGTGCCCCTTTTGATGCGCTGAGATCTACTGACTTGCGGATATAGCCATCACGCCTTAGCATCTTGATGAATGATTCAAAATAACGTGGTAGACCCTTCGCATATTTACCAACTATTCCGAGGCCCACATTAATCGTATCCAGTTTGGGAAAAATCCAGCCATAACCCGGTAAGCCTCCAAGGTTTGCGAAGAAATGATATTCTAGTTCCTCAGAATATCTATCGATTATGTCCTCAGTTTTGGTGGGCATTTCAACGACTCTGCATGCAGTTATGGAATCAGATGGCCATCTAACATTCAATCCCGTCGTTCGAGCTACCATGCTTGTTGCACCATCGGCGCCTACTATCGCATGAGCCACCACAGCATTTCCATGTGCCAATTCAACTTTCGCAGATTCTGCATCTATCTGTACTGATTTTGCCCTATTGCCAAGCTTGGGTTCAACACCGTATTCCAGAGCTGATTCTAGAAGTATGTTGTCAAAGTCTTTTCTTAAAGCCACAGCCATATCCGCTCGTCCCCGAAGTACGGTCTTTCGGTTGGAGGAATGAAGAACCCCCACTTGGCACACGCCTTTCAGAAAATCTCCTTGTCGTCTCTTTAGATGCGGAAACTCATCAACCAAGCGCGGGGAGAATCCACCTCCGCAAGGCTTGTCACGGGGAAAGCGGCTCTTGTCAATCAGACACACATCATATCCAAGCTTCGCTAGATATCTAGCAGTTGTTGATCCGCTTGGGCCAGCCCCAATAATAGCTACATCATACACATGCCAAACCTAGCTCTATCAAGGACTGTTGGCTATTTTGCGTTTTGCTTTATCGGGAAGCTTATGTGCTCGATGCCGCATCAAAACCAGACGGTTGATGAGCGGGTTTATCGAAAGACGCAGAACGTTCAGAGCAAGAATACGGTCCAATATCAGGTTGGATATCTGGCTACATGTGTTCACAACTCTGGTTCTGGTTCTAAATATATCTTTGATTCTTTATACAATGGTTTCAGTAACGATTCGTATGTCCTTGGCAGGGATTGGGGTTCTCGATTCATTGCCAGTTATGCTATACATTCTTCCTCTCATGATACTTCTTCCACTTATGGTGAGAGCATATTATAAGGATCGATATGCTCCATTCAACTTTGTCATTCTGCTAATTGCAAGTGTCTTCTTTGGCATCCTTTCAACCCTTGTGCGTGGGTTCATTATCTTTCTTACTCTGAATGCCTTTGCTTTATTCATTATCTTCATTATGGGACGATTTCGATCGAAGACCAGCATTCGCCAAGTTGATAGAAAGACATGTGCAATAATCCTCATCATCAACCTTCTTGGTTTGAGTTTCCCAATAGCTACACTGGCATTGGGGCAGACACCCCTAGCTTTGATTGAGCCTATCAATGAGATGAACCTAGCCCTTGAGGTCCCTCTAGCTGATTTTGATTTCGCTTACATTGACCTGAATCCCAGCACATCACTTCTACAAAATCTAAGCTCTAGTAGTGTTTCAGTTGACCTCCATTTACTGGAGGGGGATACTGATTCAATGAATCGTTTAAGGGACTGGTTGACTGTTCTCAACCAATCTACAGTCACATACACAATTACAATGACCGCACCTAGAGAGTCCTTCTTTGAAGATGAACCGATCTCACTTGGTACTGCATCTGTTATTCAAGCAGTCTATCAGTCCCATTTGGAATCGCTGCAGTTTCTTGCTAGTGAATTGGACAGCTTGAATATGACACAAGTTCCCTATTGCATCTATTTTGATATGACATTGTCAGATGCTGAATGGCAATTACTAATGGCGATGATTCGAAACTTGAATCTGCCTGGTTTTTCTAGTCTGCTCCGCTCGTCGCTGGATGCTATTGATTCAAACGCTTTGGAAACCTATGCTGCAAATCTTGTCAGTGAATCCGAATCACTGGACTTGAGTTCTGGAGTATTGATAGAGTCTTTCGTTCTTGATGATCTTCAAGATTTCGATAGTGTGGCAATGAAAGTCTGTGGTCAAACAGTTCCAATCCTGTCTCAGTGGGATAAAGTACAGGTTGACTGTTCCAGGTCAGGATTCTCCTACGAGATGGAAGGCGATGTTGGAGAGTACCTCTCTTATTCATTTTCAAGATCAATTGCACAATATGGTCCTGCTTGGTCCATGCGACTTGGGGCTGTTGGCAACGGGACTGACACCAACTCCAGGCCCAATCTTGTGTACAACACTCTCCAGGGAATAGCAGAGGACTTGGTGATAGCTGGAGGAAATGGAGTTACCTCCTTGACTCTGCAGTCGCTTCCTCTGCTAATTACTGCATTTGGCCAAGAAGCAGTCGGCGACCTTATGGAGGCAATAGATGATGTTACACAAGTTGGTGTTACTTACACGTTTAGAATCTACGCTTTCCGAGCTGTATTCATAGCCATTGACTCGTTTGATTTGATCATGATTTAGGCGATTTGAGATAGACCTCGAAGACGCCCATCCAAATCTCACTCGTAGGCTCTGCTCTTATCAGTATGTCACCGCCAAAGTTCACACACAGCGGTTTGGCTGTGCTTTTCTTCCACGCATCTGAGAAAATGAGCGAGTGAAGGCTGTTCTGAAAGTCTTCTGTTACTTGAGATATCTTCGTTTCGATGAATGCCTTGTCAATTCCAAATTGTGACAGGTCTTCTGTTGTTCTAAAGAGGCGTTCTTCATTTACCGCTCCAAGCTTCTTGTCGAAAGTGTAGCCGATTCCTCCAACGAAATAGAACACTCCATGTGGGACGGCACTCTCATCGCCCATGACAATGATGTCGTTTCCAGTCAAAGTGATATAGAGTGGATCTGCAACCCGAAATGCAATGGATGCGGCTTCGACAGATATGTCATCCATCTTGAGTGTCTTCGTCAAGAAATCCTTGAGTGTGGACACCCTACTGTCAAAATGAAATGGAGTGAAGTCGCCCATATGGACTACATTTCTTGCTTTGCGAACAAGTACATCGATTATACGCTGGCACTTCTTCAGGAAATCAACACGCTCTTGATACGCATCAAGGAGAAAACCTGCAGAAATTGCTACCTTCAGATATTCAAGTGACCTTATGTCAGACAGAATCGTTCGACATAGAAATGTGTCATCCTCGGTTTCAAGAAAGCCCTCTTGCTTGGCAACTTCAAATGGAATTGGATTGCCCATGAACACCTGAACTGGCTTTTTTCGTGTGGACTTGAAGAATACTCCAATATCTAAACCCAGACGCATTATATCGCTTAGCTGCCTAACGAAGGATCCTTCTGGCACTATTTCTCTGGCCCTTGTCTTCTGGTACAGTTGGGTGTACTTCCCGAAAAGATCTGCTCTTGACATGCAGCATCACGCTAGCTTCATTTACAGCTCGTCATGGCTATTATCTCTTGTCCATGCCAACTGATTCAAGCCACAATGTATAAAGAGGACCTCTCGCCCGCTATTAGAAGCCTGTAATGGCATCGACCTGGGTGCTAAAGATGGTACGGAAGAAGAGAGGTCTTTTAGTTGCCACAATTGGTGTTCTGCTATTTGTGATTTCATTGGTCCTGCTTTTGTATTTTAATGACCTCTACTTTTTTGCGCTTCTTAACATGTTCATAGGAGTTGTACTAATTGGGGTGGGGACAGCTTTAGCAAAGGAGATAGATGCCTCTATTGACTTGCCCAGAGATGACTGTTACTACTGTAAGGGAACAGGCATTATCGGCTCAGGTGATGAAGTGGAAACCTGCCCGAGATGCGGCGGAACCGGCCTTGCCCGTCAGGATGATTAGAAACAGCGAGGAACCTTTGCTTATCGAGGTGTAGACATCTAATGAGAGATATATTGGTCATGGGGCATCGTGGATCGCCCAAGGCGGCTCCAGAGAATACTCTGAAGTCCTATGCAATTGCGATGGAATCAGGAGCTGACATGGTTGAGGTGGACGTGTGGGGAACTGCAGATGGCCACATGGTCTGCATCCATGATCCAGATGTGTCATCTACGACCAATGGAGTAGGAAGGGTAGAAGAACTTACTCTTGAAGAGATCAGGCGATTGGACGCAGGTGATGGTCAAAGAGTGCCTCTTCTTAGCGAAGTGTTTGATTTGGCTGAGGGGAAAATGGGTATTAATATTGACCTCAAATCCATTGGCATCGAAGAGTCTATAGTGGAATTGGTAGTTGAAAGAAAGATGATAGACTCCGTCATTATCTCTTCGTTCTATCTTCTGTCTATTGAAATTATAAAGGAACTGAACAAGGATGTAAAGACAGGGGCTCTCTTTCAGCCCGGGATGGAGAATATTCTGCAGCACACATTGAATATTGGGGCAGATGCGATTCATCCATTCCTAGAAGATGTCACCAAGGACCTGGTAGAGCAAGCTCGTGGGGAGGGGCTGAGAGTCAACGTTTGGGTAGTTGATGATGAAGCTGATATGCTTAGAATGCTGGAGTGGGGTGTAAATGGAATAATTACTGATGTTCCTGAAATTGCAGGACGCGTGGTTGACGATTGGCTGTCGTTTGGAAATTAGTGACTCACGCTAGAACTTCATTTTATGGATACCTGAATGGCTGAACGATCTTCAACTCTTCTCAGGTGACATATGAGTATATGCCAAGCTCCTAGCCTCAGAGATCATAATCATGCTTCTGAATTGGAGTTTTGATGTTATCATTATCACCTTAGCGGATGCATATACAAGAGTTGTGGATTCCATACTCACCTAAAGCTATTCGGAATAGCGCTAGGCTTCTATAGACCTGAGGGTTCTTTTCCAAATCCTCAGGAGTGGATTCAACTGGTTACTCTAGAGCTTATGTTCAACTCTTGTGAAGCTGAAGCCTTCTCTCAGCATACCTAGCCTAACACCAGCAACCAGCCAGGACATGATGCATAAAATCTCAAGACCCACGACTAGCGTTACTAGAAGTCTGATAACGAAAGCAACCTCGAGTGGTGAAGGAAAGCCTGCAAATGATGAAATCACAATCAAACTGACCATCGCGCCCAGCGCAATTCCTATCATTGATGAGACTCTGATGAACTGACCCTCGAATCTATGTCCCTTATCCTCTACCTCGGAAGAGAGATTTAGATTGAGTGAAAGCACCAATACGAAGCTGATTGCATAGAGTGCGAGTAAGACTGCTGCAGCTGTGCTTGCCACGTGATTTATATCTTCATTGAAGGCAATCATTGGAATCATGAGTGCAAAGATGACGCTGATGCTCATCAACATCTGGCCTCCGGTGTATCCTCTTCCATGTGAATATCCTGCTAGAGATACATTACGCATGAGAAGCGCAAGAGCAGGTAGTGCAACCACAGTGGGTGATTGAATGGCTTCAGGTATTCCTGTGAAGAGCCGTATATTGAACCAATTATTAGTTGGCCAAATTGCAGCCGGACCACGGCCAAAGCCTCCAAGAAGGAACATTATGAATATAATGGATGTAAGAATGCTTAGAAACACAGAGAGAGACCCCTGTGAGTAGCTCGTAAATCCTCGGACGAAAGTTTCAATCATCAGGAATCCTTGAGTGATGATGACAATAATCCATGGTATGATAACAAAATCTGCGATTGCAAAAGGATGGACCATAATGAAAATAGATGTAATAGCCAGTGGGATTCCGGTAATGATGTCCGTTGTTGCAGCGTAGAGAGCGCCCATGAGGAACATGACAGCAGCGGGTGTAATTGCAACCCAGAGTCCAAAGTCCTCAGCTCCAGCAAGCAACGTTCCAGCTTGAGCAGAAGTAATTACACCTAATGCGGCAAGGGAAACCATGAACCACTTTACGCCTCCTCTGATGATGTCTTCGCCTACATGAGCCAACTGGAGCTCTTTTGCTCCTAGCCGCGGCGCCAGCATGATCCAGAATATCATGGAAGTGCAGAGTGCAAATACTAGGGCAGGACTTGTAACGAACACATTATCTTGAATTGGATTTAGGGTGCTCCATGGTCTCCAGACTGACACTTCATCGATTGATGTCAATGGGCCAATAAAGACTGCACTGGCACCAATAACAAATGTCAGGAAACCGCTAAGTCCGAATGCGAATTTTGCTTTATTGGGAGTTCTGGCAAACTCGCGGATACTTCCATTGGGTGACCACCAATAGAGGAATGTGCTGAATTGGCCAACCAAAAGGAAGATATAACCAATATAGATGATGCCACCTCCCATGATCTGACCCAGAGCAACAAACGGTATGAAGAAACCATTCATTAATCCAGCAAGAAAGCCAAACCAGCTCTTACTGGTGTCAGTATACATTACCGAGAGAAGTTGCCAGAAAATTGCAAACAGAGCGATTTGAATTGCCAGTCCTGACATGAAATTAGCCTGACGGGAAACATAGGATCCAGCTTGGACTGAACCAACGAGAATGCTGTATATTAGGAAAGCTCCAATTACAAAAGCTCCATAGATGACATACGGGAAGTTGGACTCCAACTGCTGCCTAAGCCTGCTTGAACCCAATCCTTGCAACAATAGGCCAGCAACCAGCAATCCCAGAAATAGCGTTGCTAGACTCTGATATGTGATGTTTTGAAAAACTGCAACTGGTATGGTTGGAATTGGCAAAAGAGAATAGCCTGTTGTCATTAGGATGCCAACAACTG
>JBHLQK010000149.1:0-7771 GCA_048884925.1 Candidatus Thorarchaeota archaeon | reverse complement strand
AAAAACCAAGCCACTCTGCAGACTATTGATTTCATTGTTTCCAGAATTGATCCTCCTGACATGTATGATTCATCAGACGCAATTCGGAGCAAGGTCCTTGCGTTAATTGATAGGGACATACTTACGTCAATAGAAGAGCAAGAGGTCGAGGAACAAGAAACAACTCCTGTAGAGCCTCTTCCTATTTCATATGAATCAGAAGATCTTGATGTTCCCGTGACAATCGATGATGAAGAATACGAGGAATAAATGAAACATTAACTACTCAATAAGCATTACAGCACCCTCAGCAAAGCTAAAGCCGACTTTAGCTTTCTTCATGGAACGCAGCTTATGCGCAAGTGATTCGTCAGGTACCGATACTGCAATGGTTTGACCTTGGAAGTCGATAGTTATTCTAAAGGTGCCAATCCTTGGAGCTACTGAGAGCACCGATGCAGATGGATACCCTTGATTCGGATTCAGAGTTAATGTGATGTCTTCTGGCTTTACAGTGTATTTTACGTATTCACCTGTTTTCGCAGAACCAGTCGCAGAAAATTGTACGCCGTTTGAGTCTATGATGACACTGTCTTGGTGTTCTTCCAATACAAGTCCTGTAAGAACATTTCCGCTTCCTAAGAAACTTGCCACAAACTCATTGGCAGGTCTATCATACAACTCCTCGGGTTGGCCCACTTGATTGACCTCTCCCTCATTCAGTATCGCTACCCGGTCAGAAATGGCAAACGCTTCATCTTGACTATGAGTTACATAGATAGTGGTGATAGCAAGTTCATCCTGTATTCTTCGTATTTCTGTTTGAAGTCGTTCCCTCAACTGAGGGTCGAGGGCCGAGAGTGGTTCATCAAGTAGAAGAAGATTCGGCTCTTTAGCAAGTGCTCGTGCGAGGGCAATCCTCTGACCTTCTCCGCCGCTTACCTCATTGCTACGTCTCATCAACAAGCCCCGAATACCCAAAAGGTCTGCTAGGTACTCCACACGGTCGATGGTTGCTTCACGACTCCATCCGGCCATCTCAAGTGCAAAGGCTATGTTTTGATACACATTCATGTTGGGAAAGAGTGCTACTGATTGGAACACCATGCCTATGTTTCTATCTCTCGGAGGTGCTGATGTAACATCTTGACCATCAAAAAGGAGCTTGCCAGCTTGCGGTTCAAAAAAGCCAGCAACCATTCGAAGAGTTGTTGTCTTCCCTGAACCACTCGGCCCTAGGAGTGTCATTAACTCTCCGTTCTTGATATCAAGATCTATAGGACCAATGCTTGTCCCATCCCTGAATCTTCTCATGAGTCCTTGAAGTTGAACACTAACCATCACAATGCTCCTCCCGAGGTTTCTCCAGATAATTTCTCAATTACTAAAAATGCGATGAAGCATATTGCTACTAACACAAAGGCGGCGGCTCCGGCATCCACCATCCTCCGTACGCCAAGATATTGGTAGATTATTACTGCCAAAGTGGTATTCTGCTCCAATGCAATGAATAGAGTTGCAGACATTTCACCTATGGCCATAGCAAAAGCGAATACTCCACCTGCGAGAATTCCTGGCGCAAGTAGTGGAAGCTCAATGTAGAACATCCTCTGCAATCGAGACGCTCCCAATGACTCTGCCTGCTCAAGCACTTCGGGATCAATATTCCTTAGGGATATCTCGATGGCCCTCGCGCTGAATGGTAATCCAATGAGTGTCTGCGCAATAACAATGAGAACCCAGGGATTGGTCGTCAATCCTAGTGGAACTGCAATTATGCGCATCAGACCGTAAGCTACAGTTATCGCTGAAACGCCTAGAGGAAGTAGCGTCATTGCAGATGCTAGCGTTGGCAAACCCTTCTGTCGTGTGCGATGCAAATATGCTAAAGGTATGCCTAGCACAACTGCCAGCAGTGTGGCGAGCACAGCGTATAACAGTGAATTGACCAGCGGAAGAAAACCTCCTCCTGTACTTGGGTCCAACAAATTAGTGAAACCCTCTAACGTGTATTGGCTACTAAAGGGATTGTAAACAGCTGCCTGTGCAATAGCGATGATTGGACCAGCAACAAGAACTACAAAGAGCACAAGATAGCCAATAGTGCAGGCTTTCCACTTCAAACTTATCTCGTCAAAAGCTAGTGTCTTGATTGTTGCTGTTCTACCGCTGCCCTCCTCGATTCTTCCAAGTTTGATATAGGAATATGCAAGGGCTAGAGTGATAAGAATTTGAATAACTGCAAGTGAACTTGCTTCGCCAAAATCGAATGTTCTGAAGGCATTCCAGATTCTCACCTCCAGAGTCATGTACCTGCCTTCTCCTAGTGCTAATACAATAGGGAATGACATGAAACAGAAAAGGAATGTTAGAACTGAAGCAGCTAGGAGCGAAGCGCGAATATGCGGTAGGATGATATATCTGAATTTTTGAAGGGTGGTTGCTCCTAGTATCTCAGAGGTTTCTTCAATCTCAGGATCCAATCTCTCCAATGCAGAAGAAACCATGACAATTACCAATGGTATATTGTAAAACGTATGAGCCAAGACAATTCCAACAACTCCATTAGCTAAATTCAAAATGCTCTCAGAAGCTCCTGTCATTGTCATTAAAACAGAGTCTAGAATTCCATATTCCCCAAACACCCTCAGGAAGCCTACAACCACTACAATAGGTGGTAGCACAAAAGGAACAATCAAAGAAGCTCTCAGAAGCGATTTGCCTCTCATTCTCAATCTAGCCAGCAGGAATGCGCCAGGCAATCCAATAACCACAACCAATATCGTGCTAATTATGGCTTGAGCGAAAGTGAAGCTGAGAACAGTCTGAGTTACCATCGATGAAATGACATCAATGAATGATGTTCCAGGTCCGAAAACTAGACCATCGAACAGCACCGCAACTACAGGGTATACAAGAAATATGGCGAGTAGGACCAAAGGAGATGCGATAGCGACCCATCTGATTAATGCTCTCCACTCCATTATTCCAGCCTCAGCCTAGGTTATTCTGATTTCGTCATATGTATAGAGCCAAGAAGTGAGATTAGCAGCAATTTCAGGCCCTGTAAGGATCTCATTCAGGAGAGAAACCTCGTTAGGATGGAGTGCATATTCGAAAGCAGGATCTAACACGACAGCACTTCTCACTGGGAACATCCATTGATTGGTAGCGATGAGGGATTGAACCGTTTCATTTAGACAATAATCTATGAACAATTCTGCGAGTTCTGGATTCGGCCCATTCTTTACTAATCCCATTCCTTCAACCTGCATCCACGCATAGTATTCCCCGTCATAGTAGATAGGTGCAATCCCAGTTTCGGGTTCTCCCCCGTAGAAATACACCGAATATGCGCCATCAGTACCATAGCTGTTCATGATATGCTTACTCGGAGTATCATACCAAACACTCCATGCTTCAGACCACCCTGGCTGAACATCTATGTACTCATCGACCGCAATCCACCAATCAGTCCAGTTCACATGTAATAGCTTCTCATGCACTGCAATCTCAGTCAACAGGAACGCAAGGCCAGGACTGCTGAAGTGAGGGTTCTGCGTCACTAGCCCCCCAGCTAAAGTTGGATCAGTTAAATCTGCAAATGTCAAGTTGCTAAATTCGGGGAACATCTCAAGGCTACTGTTCTTGTATATCAGAGTGACAAGGCCAAAATCGAACGGAACAATGTAATGATTGGGATCTAACGCATCAATAAAGGTGGAGTTAACCACATCAATATTGGATGGTTCATATGCTGTCAGCAGATCTGTAACTCCAGACTGCAAAATCAGTATGTTGTCAATTCCGATGACTACATCCGCTACTGGATTAGACTGTTCGGTTCCAAGTCGGGATATGATACCGTTGGCGTCAGTCTGAAGCCTTTCAATTCTCACAATGCAATCGAAACGCTCCTCAAACGGGCCAAATGCTATTTCAAAAATCGTATCAGGGTCATCTCCCCATTGCATGAAGCTATCATAGGTATAGACAACTAGAGTGGGCTTCTCACTCGGCGGGCGGAAAGTGATTATCACGATTGACGCAACCGTAATAATGGCTACAATTGCAACTGCAGCGACCACCGTTCTGGGGTCTCTTCTCTCTGGGTATTCAGACATTACAGACACAACCACTCTTATATCTGTGTTATACAACACAGTTATATAACAGACTGAGATAAATAGTTTGCTTTGGAGTGATAACATTGAGACCGCCATGTGAACTCGTTCAGAAAGAGTATCTGCCAAGTCTAAGAGCTAACCTCGCAATGAGGCTTCACGAGTCGGGCCAGTCTCAGAGTGAAATAGCAGGGAGGATGAACATCACTCAAGCAGCAGTGAGCAAGTATCTCAGTCAAGGGGTCAAGAAAGGGTCACTACAGAAACATGTCGACATTCTCGCGGAGAAACTCGTGGGCATGATGCTATCTGATGCCCCTCAGCAAGACATGATGGTGAAGGAAATCTGTAGGACATGCATGTATCTTCGAATTGGTTCATCAATCTGCAAAATGCACAGGGACTCTTTGCCTGCTTTGGGTGAAGTCAAATGTCAAATCTGTACCGACCTCCTTGCAGGTGAGGAAAAGGAGTTCACCAGTCGTGGAGTGATATTGAGAGATCTTCAGGAGGCGCTGTTGCAGATATCGATTGCTCCAGAATTTTCAGCTTTGATCCCTCAAGTGAGAGCAAATCTTGTGGCTTGTGGGGATGATGCTAGGACCCACATGGATGTCGCTGGTGTTCCAGGAAGAATCACTCTGGTAAATGGACGAGCAGTAGCTCTGACTGCACCCCAGTTCGGAGCTTCGAAGCACACTGCCAAGCTCCTTCTTTGGGCACGATCAAATTGGCCATCAATTCAGGCTTGCTTGGGTATTAGCGGAGCAAAGGAGATTGTCAACGCTGCGAGAGATAGCGACTTCGGAATGATCATTCTTCCTATGCCTTCCACAGACCCTGACGTAATTTCTGAAGAAGCTCAGAAACTTGTAGGAAGCATGAGAGAGTTTCTACGATTTGTAGCCATTCACGTTCCAGGAGGAATCGGTGTAGAACCTATACTTTACCTCTTTGGCCCAAATGCTGTGGCCCTAGCAGATGCATCCATCTCTCTGAGTACGAAACTGTAGAGCCCTGTCATACACATCTTTGACTCATGCATTTAATCTACCTGACTTGCAAGGGTACGCATACAATGTTATACTAGCTCTCTTAGTATAGATATCATGTTCAATACTTTGGATAGGATGTCCGTGTAGGTTATTATACCTACGAGTTTCTCCTTTTTCATGACTGGTATCTTCCTGACCCGCTTCTCTGCCATGATTTTGACTACCTCGGCCACGCTCGCGGACTCGCATATCGTTATCACGGGGTGAGTCATGATCTGCCTCGCTGCAATGGTTTCCGGAGATAGGCAAGGCTCAACCACCCTCCTGAGGATGTCGCGTTCGGATATCACGCCGACCGGCTTGTTGTCTTGCACGACAATTATCGAACCTATGTTGAACCTATTCATGGTGGCGACGACCTCTTTAACGCTGGAGTCTGGTCCTGTCACCCTCACACTCTTCGTCATGACGTCTTTGACAAGGAGCGTATCAACCATCATGTGCTTTCAACCCTTAGCAGCGTGCGTATGTTTTTGTTCTACGTATTCACATCCTATTAATCAATATGCTCTCAAATCATGGAATAATAAGCCATCTTCGGCTCTCCGTCTTTCTTCTTTAGGGTGTTGCTCTAGGCTTACTTCTTTGATCCTTTTATGATGGTCAATCACGAGTGGATATCTACTACGTTGGTTTTCAGTTTTGGGACATTTAGGATAGTCATCTCATAGCAAGCAGCTCTTCACATCTGCTGGAATATCTACGATAAGAACGATAAGAGTGGTGTGGATAATACAAACCTAGAAGTTTGACATACTATCCATAATAGATGAATAGGTCCGGATGAGAACATAAGAATGATTCAACAATTTTCGTTGAGTTATACATCCTTATTTCTTGTCAGAGCCAGAACCAATTGATATCACAATCTGGGCGGTCTGAGATGGTCAAGATCAGGAATGGCATGATGAAGGATTGCAAGGACCTCTTGGAGGTGTATTTGGGCACCCGCTGGTCTGAAGGATTCAACTCTGTAGAGCAAGTCAAACTAGAACATAGGGGAGTGGCTTTCGAGAAGTGGGGTTGGCTTGTGGCAGAGATTCGAGGGAAGGTTGTGGGTGAGATTCTGTGTCGCGTTGAGAGGAACCCAGTCGCTGGAAGAATTGGTATCATAAGAAGCCTTGGAGTCGATGTGCGATATCAGAAGAAAGCCATAGGTACTGAACTGACCAGGGCTGCTGAAAAGGTGTTGCGATTCAAGAAGGCCGGAAGGATTGTCGGAACTACTACACCTGAGGCGTACAACTACTGGATGAAGGTAGACTATCACAAGCGCTATTGGCTGAACAGAATTGAAGTAGCACCTTCAAAGATCCCCTCTAAACGATCCAAGAAGCTAAGGCGGGACATCCTCTCGGAAACAACCGGATTACCAAAGACCATGCGCTTTTCCAACATGGCCTATACTGGAGAGCTTGCAGAAGTTGTTAGAGAAATAATCACTTATGGAAAACCCGGCCTTATGTTGGAGTTCTACTCCGATGATGTTCTCATGGGGGTGGGTGCCGTAGTTAAACACAAAGACAGGACTGCAAAGTTCATGGCCGATGTAACGTCAAGAGGTCTTGATCAAGCTGATCTCATTGTACTTCAGACCGCGAAGGCGGCAGTCCAGCTGAAGCCAAAGACAGTCTGGACTCTAATTCCTGAGGATAAACTCCAGTGGTACAAGGGATTGGCTCCCTGGAAGTCCGAAACGTATCGTAATTTCCCAGTAACCAAATTGGCCTAGCTCTCTTGCTGTTCAGACTCTATAGCAAGCGGGACCGCAATGTTGGTAAATATCAATGCAGCTCCTATTGCCCATATACTTGCCATATTGATATGCCATATTGCGAATGGAATCGAGTTCACACCCAATGCAAAGAAGATGCCAGCAATTATCACTACGAATAGCAAATCTGCAATAATAACTGCCACAATGGAATCTCCTGTTCTCCATCTTCTGATAGGCAAGCCAAACGCAATTACAAGGATGATGGCCAAGCTCACAATCTCTTCCAGCTTGAAGTTGGCGAACCCAAAGAGTTCCTCATCGCTTCCTTCCAACCCCTCATCTGTCACAATAAGGACCTTGATGGTGTGTTCCCATTTGTTGTACAGATTCGTGTCGATCTGGAATGTGACTTCTCCAACATTGACTCGAAGCCCTTCGAGACCTGTCACAACTTCATCATCCACAAATACTGTGAGGTTCACTGTATCCCATGTACTGTCAATTTCAATGGCAAAGGTCGTGACACCAATCACAACATCCTCCTTTGGGGATACAAAACTGACCGAAGGTGTTCCGTGATTATCAACTTCAAGGACTATAGTGTAGGCAAAGAAAAAGCCACCTAGAGCATATGCTTTGAAGGTGAAGTTGTGCAGCCCTTCTGAGTATGGTATTGTGTCGATATAAAACGAAGCGATTCCAGTTTGCAGCGTGATATTTGAAACATCTGAAGCCAGAGCATGGTCGACATAAGCTGACAGCGTTATGTTTGGATAGGGCGATTCAATTCGGAGAGTGATCATTGCTAGACCTGATATTCTATCAAAGGTTGTGAGCTCCCTAACCAAGATTCTCACATGGTCCAAGAAATTGAAAACTCGTGATGCAGTACTCTG
>JBHLQK010000148.1:0-7924 GCA_048884925.1 Candidatus Thorarchaeota archaeon | reverse complement strand
TGCATCCGCTCAGCAATCATCTCAATGTCAGGTTTCCTAAATAACTGCAGGATTTTTGCAGCAACGATTAGTGCATATTTCCGAGTTGGGAATTCAAAATCTCTTAGGTCCATTTTGTGATATACAAAATCGAGGCCCTCAGCTTCGATTATTTCAGGGAGCCCTTTCGAAAACTTCGATGTATCAACACCGTCAACTGCTCTCCCCAGTTTGGCAAAGAAAAGCGCGTGACGACCACGACCCATACCTAGGTCGAGAACAGGACCCTTAGGGATTATATCTAGATATTCAATCAGTTTGAAGTCAGGTCCCTGCTTTCTGTTCTCCACAACCTCCTTGTAGGCTTGAAGCCAGAATGTCTTTTTCTTCGTCATAATCTGCCCCTAGGCTGGCAAAGTGCTGGTTCATGTCAAAGGTCTTGTTATCGAAGCATAAAGTTATTCGGAATGAGTATTCATTCCAATCTTTGTTTCTTATCCAAGACGAGAATCCTTGGAAGCTTCAGAAGCTTTCCCATGTTACGACCAGTAGTGCCGGCCTTGTAGCGCAACCGTCTATTACCGAACCTGTTCTTTGAAGTCATCATCTTAATCGTGGAATACTGTCCATTTGTGAAATACATGAGGTCCTCTGGATCGGCAATAAGCTCTAAATCGAACTCTTCTAAGGTTCCCTTGTTGAGTTCGTATTTTCCAGCATCAGCAATCAAGTTCACCCAGAGAATGAAATCCTCTTCCACATGCAAACCAATGTTGATTCTGGCCTGAAACTCATCTAGCGTCTTCGTGTTATTGGGATTCTTTCGCTTGTCAGCAATCACATCTTCAATCACAGTCTTGAATGTCAGGAATAGTGTTTCCTGTGCTGATTCATCCACAATGCATCACCTTGCTTAGCTAGAAGTATTCAGTGTTAACCATTCCTGCAGTTCGGACTAGCTCCTTTGCTGCATCGGTTGCCTTGAGAACCTTTGCCATTTCACCCACGATCTTCGCCTTTCCACTGAGAAGGCCGCGGATGGGATCTAGTTCGCCTTTCAGAATATCCACCCAAGTATCGTAGTCGGCTTCATAGGTGTATTCCACTGCGAGTTTGTCGCCGCTTGCGGATTCGCCCGGTTTGACAATCTCGTATTCATCCTCACCAGCAATGGATTTGACACCAGTACACTTTCCATGGGTCAGTCCGATATAGGCCATGACATCATGATCCAAATTTCCGCTGGCTTTGACTATGAAGATAAAATCGCCAGTCCACCAAGACGCAGCCTTCTCGTAGGCTTCGTTTGCATTGAGTGCATCCTTGTACAGATCTAACCATTCACCTGAGAACAATTTCGGAATTTCAATCACTCCCTTGTTTTCTACTACATCAACATGTTATGGAAAACCGATTGATAAATTGAGCTTCAAATGGTTCAACCGCCTGCCACCAATGGGAAAATCGATATCTCATCTCCAGAGCTCAATTTCGTTTCAATTCCATTCAGGAACTTGATCTCCCTGCCATTGATTAGTATTGTAATATCCGGCTTTACTTTCTGATCCTTTGCGATCATTGTTTCCTTTATTCCCGAATCCAAGTAGAGTTCATCAAGTAGCTTTGAAATTGTTGCACCCTTTTCCAATTCCACATCGATTGGCTCTTTCTTCCCTGCAAGATCTCGAAGTGTTGCATAGAACTTCACGGTGACTTTCATCATAGCCCCACTCTGAGTCTTCCAAACATCAGGCTTATAAAACCGTACAAACACCGGTTCAGAATTAGGGGTCAATCCAATCATGTTCGGCTACATGGGCAAAATCCTGCGCATCGATCTGACAACATCCACAATAACAGAGGAATTCCCTGACGAGGATACATTGAGGAAATACCTCGGCGGTGCTGGACTGGCAACAAAGATACTCTTTGAAGAAACAGAACCAGGCATTGATCCCCTGAGCCCAGAAAACAAGCTAATCTTCATGACTGGCCCCTTGACAGGAACAACATCGCCCAGCACAGGTCGCTATAGCGTAGTGACAAAGGCACCACTCACCAATGGATGGGGACATGCCAACTCGGCCGGGTTCTGGGGGAGAGATTTCAAGCGCTCCGGATTTGATGGGGTGATATTTGAGGGTAAATCTCCAAAGCCAGTCTATTTGCTGACAGAAGACGGGAAAGCTGAACTTGTGGATGCATCAGAGATATGGGGGAAGAACACTTCAGAAACAACAAGGATACTCCGAGAGAAGCATGGCAAGAAGCTCAACGTTGCATGCATCGGTGCTGCGGGGGAGAACTTAGTCAAGTATGCAGCTATCATGAATGATTGCGATGAGGAGAATTGGGGGCGTGCAGCAGGACGCTGTGGTGTGGGTGCAGTCATGGGTTCAAAGAATCTCAAGGCAATTGCTTCCAGGGGAACCATGACGATCCCTATTTCTGAACCCGAAGTATACAAGGTAGAAGCAAAACAGAGATTCGACTGGGTGAATCAGAGTATCTTGAAGATGACCCTTGAAGTCTATGGAACTGCTGCCATGGTAGACTTGGTGAATGTCAAGGGTGGTATCCCAACGCGGAATTGGCAGACAGGAGTCTTTGAGAACGTAGAGCTAATCAATGGGACTGCAATCAACGATAACATATTGGTGAAACGGAAGCCCTGCTTCGCATGTCCCATTCATTGTGGACGGATAGCTGAGATCAAAACGGGTCCTTTCAAGAGTAAAGGAGAAGGTCCAGAATATGAGTCACTTGCATCTCTTGGAACAATGTGTGGTGTGGACAACCTAGAGGCAATCACACTTGCTCACTTCCTGTGCAATGAGTATGGCATTGACGTGATATCTGCAGGGAATACTATCGGATTTGCAATGGAGTGCTATCAAAGGGGCATTCTGAAGAACGAAGATGTTGATGGATTGGACTTCTCTTGGGGGAACGCTCAGCTAATTGTCGACCTTATTCACAAGATTGGAAAGCGCAGTGGCATCGGTGACCTCCTGGCTGAAGGCACAAAGAGAATGGCTGAGAAGCTTGGTCAGGGGTCCGAGCATTTCGCCATGCATGTCAAGGGACTGGAGCTGCCTGGCTATGATAGCCGCGCTGCAAAAGTAACCGGTCTCGCCTATGCAGTAGCCAACCGTGGTGGCGATCACATCACAGCCTATATCGAAGGTCCAGCTTTCCTTGCAATGCCATTCATGATTGTGGAGGAAGCTGATATAGGAGACCCCCTCCAAGAGATTCCTGAGACCGCTTTAGTTTTGAAGAACTTTGAGGACGCGCTTGGGAATTTTGATGCAATAGGTGGCTGTAAATTCATGGGCATGGTTCTTACGGCTGAGGACTGGGCTAGGCTGATGTCCGCCTTGATGGGTCTAGACATTACGCCGGAGGAGTTCCGTAAGACAGGTGAGAGAATCTACAATTTAGAGCGAGCCTATATTCTGAGAGAAGGCTTCACACGCGCTGATGACACATTACCACCACGCTTGCTGGATGACCCTTTACCTGAAGGCCCCGCAGAAGGACATGTTGTGGACCTCGACGTTCTTCTTGATGCATACTACAAATACCGCGGGTGGGATGAGCAAGGCAGACCAACCCGTGAGAAGTTAAAGGAGCTTGGGCTGGAATGGCTTATCGATACACTCCATGCGGATGCTGCTAAAGCCCCAGAATTAATCAGGCATAGAACTCACGTAGCTTCCACTGGCACCAAGAAGAAAGCTGATGAGTTGCGAACTAAGGAAGTGGTTGGAGAAAAGCCATGGCTCGAAAACTACCAGATAGGCCCATTCAAGCTCGAGCACTCTATGGCTCCTTATCCTGAGGTAAATGTGTATAAGTTTCTTGAAGACACTGCAGCAGAATTCCCGGGCGTGATCGCGTGTGAATACGCCGATGAGGAAATGACCTATCCCGAATTGAAGGAGAAGGTTGATAGACTTGCATCAGCGTTTGTGGCATTGGGTGCGAAGAAGGGTGATTGCGTTGCGACTGTTCTCCCATCATGTCCAGAATTCATTATAGCCGACTATGCCGCCATGAAGATTGGTGCCATTCATGTACCTCTCAGTATTCTGCACAAAGCTGACGACCTGAGATATGAACTCAGTGAAAGCAAGGCGGAGATTGTGGTCTGCTCCTACAGACGAATCGAGCGTGTCAATGAGGTTAAACCTGATACCAAAGTGAAGACAGTCATCTACACACCAACGAAGCTATTCCCCGATTATCAGTATCCTGCAATGGATGATATTGATGATGAGAATTATCACCTCATGGATGACTTGATCCAGAGTCATGAACCGCATACTAAAACTGTTGAGATTAATCCAAAGGAAGACATTGCACTTCTGCCATTCACAGGAGGAACCACGGGGCAACCTAAAGGAACGATGCTAACTCACTATAACATTACTTCCAATGTGAAGCAAACCATGCATTGGATGATGGACCCGCTAAAGGAAGGAATCATCGGGAAGAGCGCTGGTGTGATATGTGTACCAATCTTCCATGCATATGGCCACTGGGCTTTGCACTCCTGCATTTCTTGGGGACTCAAAATGCACCTGATGGACTCGAGGGATATTCCGAAGATTGTTGAAGTTATCAATCTGCATCGGCCATTTGTGGTCTTTGCAGTCCCAACTCACTATTTGCTATTCTCCAAGATGGATATGATCAAGTCGCAGATCTTCTACTTCTCAGGAGCAGCAGCGCTGCCAGCAGATCTCGCAGAAGAGTTCGAGGAGAAGTCAGGCGTGCCTATGGGTGAAGGATATGGAGCAACAGAAACATCCGGTGTCGTCACGATAAACATCTCGGCTCTTTCGAAGGTCACGGGCTTTATGGCGGAAACAAAGAGAGGAGTCGGTGTCCCCATTCCCGAAACTGAAATCAAAATTGTGGATCCTGATACTGGGGAGGAGCTACCTATCGGTCAGCGTGGTGAGATATGGGTACGTGGGCCACAGATCATGCGAGGCTACTGGCCTAGGCCAGGAAGCGGACTGAAGGAAGGTGGCTGGCTTCCCATGGGCGATGTTGTGGAAATGGATAGCGACGGCTACTTCAAGATTGTGGACAGAATCAAGGACATGATCAATGTTTCCGGCAACAAAGTGTATAGCAGGGTCATTGATGACATTCTCCATGAACACGAAGCGGTTGATGTTGCAGGTGTGATTGGCATTCCTGACATCGAGAGACCGGGGAGTGAAAGAGTAAAGGCATTCATCCAGCTGAAACCCGAGTATAGAGGAAAGGTCTCTGAACAAGACATCATAGAGTTCCTGAAGGGAAAGGTGAAACCCTATGCAATACCAAAGTGGGTTGAGTTCAGAGATGAGCTCCCACTTACCGTTGTAATGAAGCTGTTCAAGAAGCGTCTAAGAGAAGAGGAACTGTCGAAGCTTCAAAAGAATACGGCATAGTGCAACGTCAGTACGAGCACTATCACGATGGTTAGAACCCACTTCACAACACGAGCGGTTTTCCATTCCGCATCTCCCTGATCATCCAGCGGCTCGGATTTTCTCTTGATACTGATGACTCCGCCAAGAACTGCCAAGGCAACTAGGACGATTCCCACAGTCCAACCTGTAGGAACATTTGGAGGATTAATGGTTTCCTGAGTGAGTCCATGCACAAATGCAAGTATTAATGCGAGCTTCGGGGCATTGACATGCACCTTGTACAGGAGTCTATAGTTGGAATTCTCCAAGTCCTTTCGGAGTAGCTTCAGGGGCAAGAATATCACTCCGATTATTAGGAAGACCAATGCCAATACGGCTGCGTTGCTACTTACCATATTATTCACTCTCAGGGGGCGAAGAGTTCTTCAAAACCAATGCAAAAGTCTGTCCCTTCCAATGGCGCTAGAGCCATTGCTTTTATTCAGTTGCGCCTATTACCAGGATAGCCGAGGTCTTCAGTAATGGATGATGAGGGTTTTATTTTATTCATGAAAGAGATGGGTAAGACAGAACGAACTATCAGTTCCTGTGTCAAGAATGCGCAGAGTTTTGAGGCATTCCTCGCAGAAAACGGAAAGACAGCTAGGGATTCATCGCAGATAGACTTGGATCTGTTTGTTTCATCCATTCTCGGTAGCAAAAACGTTGCCAAGTTCATGTGGACGTTGCAATATTACTTCCAGTTTATCGAACATGATGAGATGGTCAAGTATTCTCAAACGGTACGGGAAAAGCATACTGCGAAGAAAAGAAAGCCTTTCAAGATGAAAAACTTCAGGGATGTGAACCAAGAGGCAATTCGGAGGCTTTCGGAAGTAGGTATAGAAACCGTCGAAGATATGCTTGAAGCTGCCAAAACCGGTTCCATGAGGAGAGAACTCTCTGAGAGAACCGGCATAGAAACTGGAGAGATACTTGAACTTGCGAGACTCTCAAACCTAACTCGTTTAGGTGCAGTCAAGACAGTCAGAGCAAGGTTGTATCATGATTCCGGATTTGATACTATAGAGAAAATCGCAGCAGTATCAGCGGATGACTTGATTAGGGGCACAAAGGAGTTCATTGAGAAGACAGGCTTTGATGGTATTCCACCGACGCGAAAGGAAGCAGCAAATACCGTGAAGACAGCTAAGAAACTATCTGACGCCTTGACTTTCTAGGAAAGCGAAAGACATACCGAAGAGTAAATCACTACGAAGTCGGGGACCTGCAGCTAACGGAGTAGAAACATTGACGGATTTATCTGAGTGGCAAAGCCTCGACTGGCTAGCGAGTGCAAGAAGCCTAGTGGAATGGATGAGCCAGAGATCTCCAGAGGAGAGCCTCATGATTTTCCTACGTCACTCTCATCGTGAGGAGATTCCAGACCACTCAGTCCAATTTAGCACGGGACTTACAGAGATAGGCAAGCAAATGTCATATGAAATGGGAAAGAGACTACCTGCTAACAGACCAATTCGAATCTTCTTCAGCTTCGTTCCAAGATGCTATGAAACAGCCGAGGCGCTTGCCAACGGGCTCAGAGAGAACGGAGCAGACATTGTTGAGTTCGAGGCAATTCCTATACTAGTGATGCCTGAGTTTGATGACGAAGCAGTATGGGAGAATCTCCAGCCTGATGGGAAGAATGTGACTCAATTTGTGAATCGATGGGCTGATGGCGATTTTGGCGAGATGATTGAATCCTTTGAGTCTTACAGAGGCAGACTTATGGAAGCAACAATAAAGAGGCTGAGGAATGAGAACAAGTCGGTCATGCACATCCACGTAACTCATGATCTAGCTCTAATGTCAATCAAGCGAATTCTGTTGGAGAGACCTATAGGACACAAAGATAGAGAGCCCTTTCAAGGAGGAATCTGCACCTCCATTGATAGTGAAGGAATTACACGCCTTTACAATGCGGAGGAGGAAACCCGCCTTTCAATAGTTGATTAGAAGTCTTCACAGCCATTCGCTTAAAAGTCCGAATGATTTATTACTAAGTAGTTATAATGTTTAGGTTAATTCCGTTAGGGTATTCGCATTAACTCGGAAGGGCCAAGAGATTTCAGCTACGACATCCCACCAAGCAGCAGGGAATCATCTGGCTCAGACGTCGCCAGAAGAGAAGACCTTCAGAGGTCGCCAAAGACCTGAAGATGTCACATCCAATTGTCACCATGGCCCAGAAGTTAGCTAGGCTCTTCCGATATTGGAGGTGTATTCGCTGTGATAGATGGAATGGATTACAAGATAGTTGGACTAGCGACCGTCTTTCTACTGTGTTGGATGGGATATTTCCCCCTAGCATGTGAAGGAGCAGTGGTCTGGTCTGATGACTTTAATGATCTCAACTATGATGGATGGACCATCTGTGACAACTCGACACTATACAACGGGGATTACGGATTCAGTGGTTCAAACTGGACGGCCGCTGATGGTTATCTCCAAATAGAAGAAGGTTGGGGGGA
>JBHLQK010000147.1:2881-7941 GCA_048884925.1 Candidatus Thorarchaeota archaeon | reverse complement strand
TCGACTAGCAGCAATACTACTCCAAATATCGCAATCTCTACCCACTCCCAGAGCTCAAGCTGTACGAGTCCAAACACAGCAGCCAATGGTGGAATTAGGAAGAGAATACTCACTAGGAATATGTCGATTGCGTATACAGCTATTATGACCTTGTTCGTTAGCAGTCCCATTTCCGTAATTGATTTTGTGGGTGACCTGCAGTTCTGCACGCTATACCATTGAAGAATAATCAGCGACACAAAAAGCATTGTCCGTATCTTCTCTTCAGATTGATTAATGTGCTGGAAATAAACGAATATCACGAAGCCTGCCATGACAATGCCATAGAGAAAGGCTCGTCCCAAGGTGTCTCTTGAAAGAATGCGGTTTCTAAGCGACCCTGGCCCTTGGTCCAGGAGTCCCTCTTCTTTTGGTTCAAGTGAAAGGGCAACATCCAGCATTCCGTCTGTTACGAGATTTATCCATAATATCTGCAAAGGCAGGAGCAATACCGGATTCTGAAATAATAGCAATATGCCCAAGATGGCAAAGCTTTCTGCGAAGTTTGTTGAGGTCAAGAACAATACAACTCTTCGCAGTGAGTTGAGAATATGCCGACCTTCCTCAATACCATCAACAACTGCTTCAAACCTTTCATCCTGAAGTATTATATCTGCGGCTTCTTTCGCAATATCTGTTCCTGTGATTCCCATTGCTATTCCAACATTCGCTTGACGCAGAGCTGGACTATCATTCACTCCATCCCCAGTCATGCTCACAAGCAGCGATTGATTCTGCAGAGCTTTCACAACCCGAAGTTTGTGAATCGGACTTGTTCGTGATAGGACTTTAGCTCCTTCTGAGAGAGCCCTTTCAAGTTCCTCCTCATTCATTCCATCAATATCATCCCCAGTGAGACTGGTGTGTCCAAGCTCCGAATCAAAGATGCCTACTTCTTTTCCGATTGCTTCTGCTGTGAATGCGTTATCCCCGGTTATCATCAGCACGTCTATGCCGGCCTTTTTTGACTTCTCAATGTAATCTCTTACTCCCTCTCTAGGTGGATCATTGATACCACAGAATCCGAGAAAGGTCATATCCTTGAGGTCTTCCTCACGCATCTGTGGCGAATCTTGGGGGATTTCCTTTATTGCACATGCCAAAACCCGAAGTCCCTGTGATGCGAATTCACCCACAAAGTATTCTGTTCCAGATGGCTTTTCCAGGAATTTTTCAATGATTTCTGGTGCACCCTTCACGATTAGCAAACCATTGCCAATCGAAACATCAAGTCCATCTGTTTTTCTACCGGGAATATGAAAAGTGGCCATGTATTTCCGTTTGCTTGTGAATGGAATCTCTGATACGCGGGGCCATGCCTCATCCAGCACATACTTGTGAAGTTGGGCTTTTTCCAGGGCAACAAGCAACGCCGCTTCAGTTGGTGAACCCTTTATTTTCCAAACCCTCTCGTCTCCTGTGCACTTGCGTATTGGGTCCCCTTCTGTCAAGCAGAGGGAATATACCTCAGAATCATTACACAAGGCCATTGCGCTAAGCAGCATCTCAAGGTCGGGATATTCGGAGAGCGTATCACCTCGTAATGGAACCTTCCTAGATTCATCGCTCTCTACTTCTACTCCGGGTGACCTTAGACATCCTTCTGGGCCACACCCTTGAATGAATACCGCCCCAGTTTCTGGGTTGAATCCGCTGCCGCTTACCTCAAACATGTTGCTGGTTGTAACAATTCTGCGAACCATCATCTGATTCTTTGTCAGCGTTCCTGTTTTATCTGAACAGATGACATTTACTACACCTAGCGTTTCAACAACACTAAGGTTCCTAACTATCACATTCTTCTTTGATAATCGATACACACCGACAGATAGCACCACCGTGACAATCGCGATCAAGCCTTCTGGAATGGCTGAAACTAGTGCAGAAAGTGAGAACAAAAGCAACTCCGTGGTTTCAATTCCTCTATAAATGCCAAGGATGAAGTTGATACCGACAAAAGCAAGTGCTGCAATCAGAAAGAAGACGCTAAGTCTTTTCAAGCGCACCATAACAGTCGATTCTTCTTTTTCAACATCTGCAAGTTCGCGATTGATCTCTCCTAGGACAGTATTGTCACCAGTTTTTTCTACAAGAACCCTCGCTCGCCCCTCAGTTACGTAGGACCCTGCGAATACTTGGTTTGATTTCTCATAATAGTGCGGATTTTCTATCAGGCAAACGACATCTTTCTTGATTGGTATGCTCTCACCTGTCAATAGACTCTCATCAACATGTAGATTCCTCTCAAAAAGCACCCTGCCATCAGCTGGAACTCTCTCACCAGCTCTTAGGAGAAGAACATCTCCTGGTACTATTTCTCTTGATGGAATATCACGCTCTTCACCCTCTCGTACGACAAGTGATCTTTCCTCAATCAATTGGCGTACAGATTCAATTGTCTTTTCGGCTTTCCACTCTTGCACGAATCCAATGATTGCATTAATTATCAGAATGACAGCAATGACCACAGCGTCGATGGAATGATCTGCAAGAATAGATACCACTGCAGCAAAAATCAGAACATAAACCAAGGGCGATTTGAACTGTCGCAAAAACATATAGAGCGGATTCTCTCGTTTTTCGAGTGTGAGTTCGTTCGGACCATACTCTTCCAATTTCTTGATTGCTTCTGCTTGTGCTAGCCCTTCAGGATTTGAGCCCAAATTAGCCAAGCATTCACTGTAGTCTAGCATACCATCTTGGGAGCCTCTCGCATCCATTGCGACCATCCTCCAAGTTCTGAAATCTAAGCATATTAGCCCCATATATGCATCATGTTGTATTTCATGGGAGAACCGCGGAAAACTCCAAATGGAATCTGTGGCTAGATTGGTGATCCCTGGGCATCTTCGTTACGGGCTATCGCTGCTCTTATTCTAAACATCGCAAGAATGCCAGATATAAATGAACCCAATAATATTCCAACCTTTGCTGATTCGAGCAATGTGCTCTGTTGGAAGGAGAGTCCTCCAATGAATAGGCTTATAGTGAAGCCAATTCCGGTGAGCAGTGCAACTCCACTTAACATATCCCAGTTTATAGAATCGCCAAACCTTACAATATTCAATCTCTCAGAAATCCATACGAATGTCAGAACTCCAAGAGGTTTCCCGAGTACTAGCCCGAATATTACCCCGAGTGCAACTGGATTGCCGACAACTGCCAGGAAATCTGCCTCCAGCGTTATGCCTGCATTTGCGAGCGCAAACATCGGCACTATCAGAAATACAACCCATGGTGCCAACACAGCGTCAATGCGTTGAAGTGGAGCTTCGACGTCATGACAGGCCTTCTCTACAGTCTGTGTTGTATATAGAAATGACTTGACATCCATATGATCTGGCGATGCCGCAACAATTTTTTCAATCCTCTCCTGCATTTGAGAATTAATCTCCTTGAATTCAAGATAGTCTATCTTTGTTGTTGCTGGTACCGTTCCAGCTAGAAGCACTCCCGCAAGAGTAGGATGTATACCTCCGAAAAGCAAAGCCACCCAGAGAGCTATGCCTCCTACAATATATGGCTGAAGGGGCCGTATTCCCAATCTATTAGCCCCAGCAAGAAACAGTACTATGAAGCCAGCTAGGACCAAGAACTCCCAGTGGATTCCATGTGAGTAGAAAATCGCAATGACTATTATGCCCCCAATATCATCTGCAATTGCTAGAGTGGTCAGAAACACCTTCAATGCAATTGGAATTTGCTTTCCAAGTAGCGCTATGAGTCCCAGGCATATCGCTATGTCAGTTGCCATAGGTATTGCCCAGCCAGCAGATCCAGGAGACCCTGGAGGATTGAATATCAAATAGATAGCTGCCGGAAAAATCATGCCTCCGGCTGCTCCGATTAGGGGAAGGAGGGCTTGTTCTCGTTTCGAGAGCCAACCTATCAATAGCTCTCTCTTGATTTCAAGGCCGATGAGGAAGAAGAAAATCGCCATTAGAAAGTCGTTGATCCAGAAAACCAGTGGGCCTTCAATTGATGAAGCACCTAGAGTAATTGAGAACTGAGTTTCCCATAGAAGGTCGTATGTCCAGCCAAAGGGCAAATTCGCCCACAAGAGGGCAATCACAACACAGCCAAGAATCAGTGTTCCTCCAGAGGCTTCAAGTTTCATGAACTCTCTGAAGGGTCTAATTGTCCGATGAAGTGTCGGGTGAACCGGTTTGCCTTTCTTGAATCGCTTCTCTGTTTCTGGCATTTGATTGGACCTCCGCCTAGGAAAGCACAGGGATATGACTTCAACTCATATATTATTCTGTTAATCTGAACCTTCTAATGCAGAAGACGGAGGTTGGTTCAGTATTGAATTTGGCAGCTAAAAGGAATCTTATACTCTCTTACCTTCTTGCGCCAGTTTAAGCTTCATCATGATATCCTCAATTTCAGCTTCGAGCTCATTCCTCTCGTCCTCATATGCCACGTCGGATAGTCTGCCGCCCTCGTACTCTGATTTCAAATAGGATAACTTGTAAGAGAGGACTGCCTCGCGTATCTCGAGCTCCTGCTCTCTCGCTCCTTAAGAGTAAGCTCATTGGGACCCTCCTCGATTAGTTTCTTTCTTGCCTCCTCCTGCGTAAGTCCCTCGGGATTCGAACCTAAATTGGTTAAGCACTCGCCATAGTCTAGCATACCTTCTTGCGAGTTTCTTTTTTCCATTTCATGAGCGCCTCCATTTCCAAGCGAACTGCGACAATCGCCACCATATATGCGTCGCGCTTGAATCTCACCTAGGCATGTCTGCCCTCTCGAGTGAGTTTCAGCCTCATCATGATATCTTCAATTTCGGCTTCAATCTCGCTCCTTTCGTCATCATATGCAACATCAGAGAGTCTTCCTCCCTCGTACTCAGTCTGTAGGTAGCTGAGCTTATTCGAGAGCACTAACTCTCTGATTTCGAGTTCTTGTTCACGTGCTCTCTTATCTGTGACTAATTTCCTGAGCTCGTCCTCAAGAGTAAAGATTTCTTCTTCGAGTTCGGCCTTCATTCGCAAATACAAGTCCTGAGGTATCTTCCCTTC
>JBHLQK010000147.1:0-2781 GCA_048884925.1 Candidatus Thorarchaeota archaeon | reverse complement strand
TCGTCCTCAAGAGTAAAGATTTCTTCTTCGAGTTCGGCCTTCATTCGCAAATACAAGTCCTGAGGTATCTTCCCTTCAGTATACAAATCGACCATCTGAAGCAATGCATATCTCGTCGCATCTCTGTGTGCAGATATCTCCTCAGCAAGGTCAACCTCTTCCAGGAGGTTGAGTTTGGTTGCCAGAATGGGAGTCGTGAGCCCTTGCAACGCGAGACTTATCATTAAGACTATGAAGACAATCGAATTGATTTGGTTGCTCAACAAGTCGTAGTCCGTTATCTGATATTCTGTGATGACGGAAACAGCAATGGCAGCTAATGCTGCACTTGCAACACCCTTCACACCTGCCCAACTTAGGAAGAACCTATCGCGAACTCCCATGCTTCGATCAGGAGATGTAACAAGGAATACTGATACAGGTCTTGCAACGAGAATTACAAGGAGCGCGACTACGATACCAGAGATTACGGTGCCTGGATTTGATATCAGAAACATTGTATCCAGTGTGAATCCGAGTAGAATGAAGATGACGATCTCAAAAGCAAATGAAACATTCTTCATGACACCTCGCATGGATTTCTGGGGTAGAATCTCTAGGCCTATTCGCTTGGCATTTGCCATGAAAATGCCTGTAAAGACACAAGCTAAAGCTCCAGGGTGGACTCCTGGCAGATTAGCTCCTTCTAGGAGCAAAGAAATTGCCTCGCCGATTCCATAGGTCAGTATTGGAGTTGCCGCCGTCAAAATCGCAATATCCGTGTCTCCTCCGGTTTTATGAAGTAGCCATCCAATCCCATATGCCATTGCATATCCAATAAGAACTCCCAATCCCATACTCAAGATGAAATCTAGGATTACGAGACTCCATTCTTGTGCTAGCGCAAGTACCACTAATGGCTCAAATACCGTCAAGACTAGCACAACGCTTGTAGCATCGTTAAACACTGCTTCTCCTTCAAGTATTGCAAAGAGCCTACGCTTAACCCTGACGCCGCCAGTTTCCAGAACTGAAAAGAGGGCTGCAGGATCTGTGGGGGAGAGAATCGCTCCAATTAGGTATGCAGCGGCTACAACTACTATGCTGGAACCAAGAATGAGGGCAATTGTTATGCCAGCTATTACGGATGTCAGCAGAACTCCTAGAGTTGCAAGGAGCAGAACAGGGCCTAGCGATAATCTTAGCTCCTTGATATTCAATGTGAGTCCAGCATAGAATAACACTGCTGCAAGTGTTAGCTGTGCAACGAACTCAATACCTATCGTTTCTACGAATCCCTGATTTGGAAATAATTGAGCGAGAACTATGCCTGAAATGATTAGAAGGATTGGATAGGGAAATCGATATTTCTCAGCAAACTTGGCCAGACCAGCTCCTATTATGAGAATACCAACGAATAGGTATTGCTCAGCAGCCAAGAGTCACACCTCAAAAGCCTTCGACAGTTTCAGCGAAGTCTTGTAGGTTATCCGTAATGTGTTCAAGTTCTCCCACAATCTTTCTCATAAGATAGACCACATAGCCTGGATGTCCTTCGGTTGCTACGTCGATTTGGCGACATATTATGATATGCTCTTCATCCACTTCACGCTCAATCCTTGAAATGGTTTCGCTACACTCAGTGATTGCATTTGGATCATCGGGAAATCCATCTGCCATATTCTTGAGGGCAAGGACCGCATCGTAGACTTTGCGAGAAATAGAACTCAAAGAATCCATGAAAACTGCCTCAAACTCAACATCTCTCAACATATCTATCATGAAGAATATGCGTTGATACGCTCCGCCGATTTTGACAAGAGATGACAAGGCTTCAAGAGCAATCAAACCCACCTGATTTGTTGGAAGTCGATTAGAAAAGCTATGTTTTGGTATTATCTTCTGAAATGCTTTTGTCACTTTGTTTCGATCAGTTGCCCAATCAGATTCGCAGTCTCCCGTTATTGCTTTGCATAATTCCCGGTCAATTGCTTCTGCAATCTCGACCAAATGTTCCGCAATGTGAGCAAGTCCTTTGGCAATGTCAGTCCGATCCAATACTTCGATTGTCATGTTTCATTCCTCCAAGGATTCCGCTCGTTTCCAGCGTAGCGCCAAATTGACACGAATTGTGCTCTTCCGAATCTTTACTTCTAATCCAGTTTCAATAGGCTCCCCCAGCTGCAGTACAATCTGGCCTTCTCTCAAGCTTGGCATTGGAAGCTCTATGCATTCACCCTTTCGAATCTCTTCAGCCATTTTCTCAAGGAGTTCAGCAAGTTTCGAATGGGTGCGTTCTTCTTCAAACTCGTATTCATCAATATCCATGATTCAAACCTCATGGAGATAATTGATTGAAAGGCGAGAGTCCTGCCTTTTTAGCCTAACCATTGTGACGAAAACCGCCATTCTTTATTGCAAAATCACTGGCTGAGAGATTCACGTGACATCCACATTCCAGAGTGATTATGATGAACGAAGATGACATAATCGTCTTGTTCAAGAGAATCAAGATGAAGGGCGGTCCACTGCTCAAAGCACTACCAAAGTTTAAGCCATGTACTCCTGACATGAAAGATGTGGATATTTTGGTGACTTGTCCTGCTTATTCTGAGAACTAACACGAAATGAAAGCGGAGTCATAATCGTCTATCTCATGCTATATGTAGAATCAGAGCATCTCTGCCAGAACTACATAGTCCACTTTATTGCGTCGTATCGATTTTCAAGCATAGGAATGTCCCAGGAAGAAAGCATAGATTAAACAGCATAATTTCAGAAGACTTGCTATGGTCGACAATG
>JBHLQK010000146.1:0-7964 GCA_048884925.1 Candidatus Thorarchaeota archaeon | reverse complement strand
GATGGCAATAAGATAAGCGGCAATCTGATTATAATGCTTAACAAGAAGGATGTCGCAACACTTGAGGGTGAAAACACCGCTGTTGCCCATGATGATGAGATTGCAATGCTTCCCCATGTCCAAGGAGGATAGATTGCATCTTGAATGACACTTTGTTCTATCTGGAAACATATGGTTGTTCACTCAATAAAGCAGATTCAGACTTGATAGTGGGACGACTGAATGGACTAGGAGCAGAACAGACAACTGACATTGAATTGGCAGACCTCATAGTTGTCAACACATGTGGCGTAAAGGAACCGACAGAGGATAGAATAGTCCATCGTCTCGAGGAGCTTGGATCACAATCAATCCCAGTTATCGTGGCAGGATGTCTGCCTCGCATCTCCCTAGACCGAATCCAACATGCAATTCCGGGATTCGCAGCACTTCTAGGTCCACAGTCAATAGACACACTCGGTATGGTTGCGGAACGGGTGCGCAAGGGAGAAAGGGGAATAGTTCACCTTGACTCTGATTCCGATTCGAAACTACGATTCTTTGCCGGGCCGCCAGACAGCGTGATTTGCACGATACCCATCTGTGAAGGCTGTCTAGGAAGCTGTGCTTATTGCGCTGTAAGATTTGCCAGGGGGAGTGTGCGAAGCTATGGAGTCGCTGAAATACATGGTGTAGTAGAGAGGTGCGTGCATCTTGGTTATGGAGAGATTCGCCTGACATCACAGGATGCAGGCGTCTTTGGTCACGACACAGGAGAAACTCTTGTTGAACTTCTCAACGACTTGGACAAGATCAAAGGAAAACATAGATTTAGACTAGGAATGTTCAACCCCAACCTGGTCCTCGATACTATTGATGACCTAGTTGCTACAATGGAATCGGAGCACTTCTTCAAGTTCTTTCATGTTCCTCTCCAGACCGGAAGCAATAGTCTACTTGCTGCCATGGGACGTGAATATACAGTTTCTGAATGGGCTGGAGTCGTTTCTAAGATACGCAGCAAGTTTCCTAGAGCTACTGTGGCCACAGACGTAATAGTGGGCTTTCCTGGAGAAACATACTCGGATTTCGAAGAAACAATCAATCTTTTGCAGGATACGCGTCCAGAGGTAGTCAACATTTCAAAATATGGGGACCGTTCTGGCACAGCGGCTTCTAGAGCAAAAAACAAGGTGGACACTTTGGTGAAGAAGGAAAGAAGCCGACAAATCAGCTCCATGGTTTCAGCATTTGTGACTGACATAAACGCCTCTTGGGTCGGCTGGTCTGGTGAAGTGATTGCGACAGAGGCTGGAGCTCGTGGAGGGATTGTCTGCAGAAACTTCGCCTATAAGCCAATCATATTGCATGAAGAAGTCACACTGGGTAGCACGGTCAAGGTGGAGGTGGCCTCTTCCGAGCGAACTCATCTCTTGGCTCAGATATGCCGAGATTGAATATTGATATCGATAACCTCACCTGAAACCGCACTCGTTCTCGCGGCTTCAACCACTTCGAGAGCAACAAGCCCATCCTCTAGACCGACTTTCGGTGAGCTTCCTGTTTCTATGCAATGCAGAAAGTCCGTTATCACCTGTAGGACTGGTTCTCCGTACACCTTGATGGTAGCGCCGCGCTCCATAAGTTGAATTGTTCGGCTATCGGCTAGGGGTGCTTCATCAAGATCCTGAACTTTGATGATTTGCCCAAAAAGGTCAAGGTTAAGGGTTCCTTTTGTTCCAGAAACATCCATACTACGTATTCTACCCACGTACTGCCTTGATAGATGAAAGATGTGCTGCACGCCGTTTTCGAACTTCACTAAGACATTACCAGTATTTAGAATCTTGTTCTTCTTCTGACATTGAGCATAGAGCGAAGCTCGACCACTGCTTATTCGCGTCATAATGTCAAAATCATGGACTCCAATGTCTTCAAACACATCACCTAGAGACCGCAACCTTGATGGTTGTACAAATCCGCGCCTATCATGAATGATTGTCTGAGGGCGACCAATTGCACCTTCCTTAATCAGGGTCAATGCTCGTTCCACTACCGGATTATAAATCTCGGAATGTCCCACAAGGACTATGATCTTTTTCTTCCTTAGGATACCAGCAAGTTTCTGTGCATCTTTCAAGTTGCTCGCCAAGGGTTTTTCAATCAACATGCCTCGAATTCCATCTTGCTTCTTGGCAATTCTTTCAGCTATTCTGGCATGCGTTGCAGTTGGTGTAGCAACAATAACTCCATCTAACTCCGACTGCTCAATCAAAGATTCGTAGTCACCAAAGGCACTCACACCATACATTTTTGCTACTTCTTCAGCCATCTTCAAATCTGTATCTGCCACAGCAGCAAGAGCTCTGATATTACTGAGAACTCGTGCATGGATACGTCCCATGCTGCCTGTGCCGATGATTCCTATCCTTGGAGTTGTCGTAGCTATCCACTCCTGTCTGTTGGCTTCACCCAAAACCGGCTCTCCTTTATAGATTCCCCTTCTCTCTGGTATGTACTAATCCGTCAAAACTCTGCAATATTGGCAAGTTTTCTACGACAGATATAGACAAGTATGTCACCAAGTCGCATCACAGGCTTATATCTCTACAACAGGATCCATGACTGTACGTAGTGTGCAAGACTCTCTGGGGGTTCCCTTGGGTTTCTCAAAGAATCCGAGTCCCTATGCCCTCTCTTGCTCCCCACCTTGACAATCCGGATCTGCTAAGCACGTGAGAAACTCTCTGTCTTCGGAACCCCCTATCATGCTCCTGACGACAACTCCCTCAACGGACCCACCCTGATCATGCGGTTTGCCTCCCCGTGCTGGGTGGGTCCAAAATCAGGGCGCGCAACTCTCTGTCTTCTGACGTATCAATATTAGTTGTAGCTTTATGCTGTAGGCACAAAGCCTGCTTTTTGCAAAGATTCAATTGACATTCCGCTATTAGTTTCTACATCTGTTCGGAGATTGAACTGAGCGTGACAGAATGTATGAGGATGAGAAATCAGGGTTTGACTGTGCTCATGGTATGATAATTCTCTTGCTCTTTATCAATGCCTATCTGCTCTTCAAGATACTAATTGCATTAGGTGGGACATTCCCGTAGTTTATTGAAATCAGATTACTTTCAAGGACAAATCTAATAGTGAGCACACGATGTCACCAGAATGATGTACTATGAGCAGTCTGAAGGATGTTGAAGTACTGTTTCAGAAGAATGGCTTCAGTGATTACAAGTGGATCAATCCCAAGGATGTCGTTGTTTCTCAATGGGTACGTATGAAGTGCACCTATGGTTGTTCTAGCTATGGGAGATGTGCTGCATGTCCTCCCAATACGCCATCGGTTTCTGAATGCAGGGAACTGTTTGATGAATATAGTGATATTGCCTTGTTTCACTTTTCTATAGAACTAGACAATCCCGATGATCGCCACGAAGTGATGAAGGAATTAAGCATGAAACTCCTCAAGCTGGAGAGAGAAGTATTTCTGTCTGGACATGTCAAGGCGTTTATGCTGCCTGCAGACAATTGCTCATTTTGTGATGAATGTGTAAGTTCTAGGGAAGACTGCAAGCAAAAGAAACTCTCTCGGCCTCCACCAGAGGCAATGGCTGTGGATGTTTTTTCGACTGCGAAGTCTGTGGGCTACCCGATAGAAGTCCTATCTGACTACAACCAGACGATGAATAGATACGCAATCCTACTGGTCAGATGAATAATCGGATAGAAGGAATGGTGCGGAGGGCGAGATTTGAACTCGCGAACTCCTACGAGACTAGGCCCTCAACCTAGCGCCTTTGGCCAGGCTTGGCAACCTCCGCATGAGTAAGCGATTTGGTGATGCATTTGAAAATCACTTAAAGCTGTCGGAGATGCCCACGGAAAAGATGCCAAACATCATGAGAATGAGTGTAGACTGAGGTCAGTTAGATTGTATCAACATATCAAAATTCCGGGAAACTAGATTGATGAGCGAATAAGGGCTCATAGTCCTGCTGCCGCATACCACTCGAATGGAGGGAGTGACTGCCATCGCTTTTTCTTGTCTTTTCGGTTCTTTGTACGTTTCATTTCTATTTTCACCTCTTTGGTCCTTTTGAGCTCTTTTGAATGCGAATAAGGCTGTGGGCAGCTACACAAGTCCAAAGGGGGATTATTGACCTTGAGAGTGCAGCTTCCTTACTGTTTCAAGGGCGATTCTTATCATATTCTTCTCCCCGGCGTCAAACTCGTCGATTCGGTCCCCCTTATACCGGTTCTCTGATGTGACCATGTTGGATCCTACAGTGAGTATGCCTCCGGCCCTCTTTCTCAAATCAATCGAAGCCATCAATATGGCAGAAAGCTCCATCTCAAGGGCGACAGCTCCAAGTTTCGCATACTTCTCATTTAGTGCAGGCGATCGGTCGCGCAGGTAAAAGTTCTCACATGTTCTGACAATGCCAGTATGATAGGTGGCACCCACTTCTTTTGCTGATTCTATAAGGGCAGTCATCACGGCCAGATCGGGCACAGCTGGGAAGGCTAATGGAGCGAATTCGAGGGTGCACCCCTCATCCCTGATGCACCCAGTGGTTATGATGTTGTCCCCAAGTTGAATCTCTTCCTGGTATGTGGCACATGATCCAATTCTAATGAAGGTGTTAGCTCCAATCGCAGCAAGTTCCTCTACTGCCACAACCGCTGAGAAGACCCCCATTCCAGTGGACACAACTGAGACCTCAACGCCTTGATACTCCCCAGTGAAGCTGAGATACTCTCGATGGAACCCCAATTCTTTGGAGCTGTTGAACATCGAGGCCGCAAGTCTTGCTCGTTCTGGAGACCCAGGCAACAAGACATATTCTGCAACATCGCCATCCTTCAGGTAAACATGGGGGACTCGTCCTTCAGAATCGCGCATAACTCCTGGATGAGCCATAGCATGAAAGAACAGCCCCTATCTGATAAGCACTGCGTAATTCACTGCAACAAGCTGCATCGAGAGCCAAGTTTAGATACCAGGAAATTCAGATTCGCATCAGGTGCTTAAAGATGGCTTATGCAGCAGGTGGAGCCGCAGCAGCTGCGGCAGTTCAACATACAAGCTCATATCGTGTGAAGTTCAAACGTGAAGAGTTCCTTGAGTTAGTGCAAATTGCCCAACCCCAGATCATCTATCATGTACGACGGATGCACTTCTTTGCGTACGATGGATTTGTGATGTATACCTTTGATTGTGATTCCAACGAGTTCAGTCAAAAGGTCGTGCATGCAATAGAGTTCTCGAATATGGGTTGGAGTGAATAGGCCACTCATTCAGTTTCGTATCTGTCTGCATCATCAAAGTAGTCCATTGCGAGAACAACGGATTTGAACACAGCTTGGTGAGAAACACCTTTGGGAATTGTATAGGTGTCACCTTTGCTATAGACTTGAGTGTCACCACCTATTGTCAGAACCATTTCACCCTCCATCACGACTCCGAACTGAGCTCCGTGGCTGTGCGGTGGAACCTTGGCTGTGGGCTGTATTTCAAAGAATGCTATCTGAAAATTCTCTCCCTGAGCAAGCCATCCCTCTACACCATCCATTGAGTGTTTCACTTTCGGGAGTTTCTTGATGATATCTGGATATGAAGCTCTTGTCATGTTGTTCACTTATCAAAGATAATCAACTCCTACACTTTAATCCTTAAGGTGAAGGTTGACTCGCTCGGTTTCTGTGCTTTTAATGTCTACAAGTATCTCGACAGAATCAGAAAGAATGCGGCCTGGGGGGCATTATCAATGAGTCCTAGCACACCCCAGGATTTAGATTATCGCATTCGCTATTCACATTAGTTAGACTGAGGGCTTCTCAACCTCTTCCATCAGCATAATTGTGGAATCAAGACGTCCCACGACTCCTATCATCAGGATCACAATTCCACTAATTAAGTACCAGATGGACGCTCCAAACACCTCTGCTATAAGGCCTGCCAGAGCAAGACCGATAGGTGCCATCAATGGAGATAGACTAATCACAACCGAGAAGACTCGTCCCTGCATTTCCTTTGGAACTATGGCCTGCAGAATCGCCATTATGGACCCAGAAGCCATTGGAACCATGACGCCAGTAATGAACAGTCCTGCCACAGCCAAGAAGAAAAGACCGCCCGGCATTAATCCCACTGAGAGAATGGCTGTACCCATTGATATTACAGCAGCCACCACTGTATCCATTCGACGTTTGAATCCGCCCCATATGCTCAGTGCTATTCCGCCCACCAACATGCCAACTCCTAGAGCCGATTGAAGCCATGCTAGCTCAAAGGCGCCGCCGTTAAAGTGGACCAAAGCCAAGATGGGTATCAATGACATTGATGGGACAAGAATCATGTTAGTCAGCATCATTGCAAAGAGTGTGAACTGGCCGCCCCTCCATCTTGTGAGGAATCGGACCCCTTCCATTATGTCTGCTACCATGGAAGATTTCTCTTCATCAGGGGAATCTCTGCTGGGCTGTGGAATCCTGATGAACAGCAATGGCAGAATAGCCATAGCCGCAGTAACAATGTCAATGAGCACTATCGTCTGAATTGGCATGATGAGTAGAAGCATCGCTCCAAGTGGTGGGGCTGCTATCTGAGCTAAGCCGCTAAGAGCCTGATATAATCCGTTGATTCTTGAAAGGTGTTCGTCAGGAACCATGAGTGAAACTGAAGCCTGCAATGCTGGCCATTGAAAAACACCCAGTGCAGAGCGGACGGCCATGATGCCATATACATGGAAGATGTTAGCGGATCCCTGTGCAAACAGGAAGGCCAGTATAACAATCATTAGTGCCATAATGCCATCTGACGAGATCATGACCCTTCGACGATTCCATCTATCAACCAAGACACCGGCAAAGGGGCTGATTAGAATTTGAGGGATTAAGGCCATGATTGTTGCAACTACTAGGACTATAGCACTCCCAGTTGTTATGGTCAACCACCATACAAGTGAGAATTGGACCAGCGCACTTCCTACTAATGAGAATCCTTGGCCTCCAAGTATCTTCATGAAGTCCTTCATCTGGTGTTTCTGTTCAGTCCCGAGCTGTTGATCTATCGCCATCATATCCGAGGTGGACTGAGCCGCTTCATCTTTGGCATAGACTGTTTCTTTCATGAGTTGTTGTTCTTGTTTTGTTTCAGTGTTCAACTGTATGACCTCTATTATCTTGAAAACCGACTAGTCGGTTTATATTAGACATAAAACCAACCAGTCGGTTTTATTAATAAATGTTTCTCCCGGCGCATACTTGCCCTGTCTTATCGATACATTTATTTGAAACTAACTAGTCGGTTTTATTATAATATTGAAGAAGATGAGTGGTTCAGGTGCCGAAAGTTACTGCAGAAAAGAAACAGATGATATTGAATACAATAGTGGAAGCCGCGGAGGCCCTCTTTTCACAGAAGGGATATCATGGAACATCAATGGATGACATTGTCAAGGAAAGCGGCTATAGTAAAGGCGCCATTTACGGTCATTTTGATAGTAAGGAGCAACTGTTCCTGTCTGTAATGGAGAAACAGAGTGATACCAGTCTTGAGGGAGTGAAGTCGTTATTCTCTCCAGAAGACTCCGCTTGGACGAAGCTTGAGAAGACATTGGTTCTCCTACCTGATTCCATGTGTGATGAATCAGAGTGTCGACTAACCTTTGAGCTTCAATTACAGGCCTCGAGGAAGAAGTCCTGGATTTCGAAGATACAGAATCAGTATTCTAGGACAATTCGCTTTCTAGCTGAAATTATTGAGGAAGGTCAAGCAAACGGGGAGTTCAGGAAGGATATTGATGCTGAGAGCTTAGCTGGAATATTGATAGGTGCATCAAACGGCCTGTCTCTCTACTCGCTGGTCACAGGCAAATCATTTGACTGGAATAGGATCAAGGACACTCTCCGAAATGTTGTGAATAGCGGAATAATCGCATAGCAAGAAACATGGTGAAATGGAGCCCCGGGGG
>JBHLQK010000145.1:0-8086 GCA_048884925.1 Candidatus Thorarchaeota archaeon | reverse complement strand
GGTGGAGGGAACATTATAAACATCTCAAGCATAGCTGGTCTACGCGGTATATCGCAGAATCACCCATACAGTGCAGCCAAGGCAGCTGTCATCCAACTGACTCGCACAGTAGCGATGGAATTAGCGTACTACAAAATCCGTGTGAACACTATCTGCCCGGGTTCGATTGTGACCTCCATATTTGGTGCATCTAAGGGAATGTCTAGTGCTGAAAGTGCCAAGACCTATGACGATTTGACTCGTCTTTTCGAGAAAGCCCAACCAATCCGACGTGCTGGTCTACCAGCGGACATCGCGAACGCGGCACTCTGGTTAGCAAGTGATGACTCGAGCTTTGTCACTGGACATGCACTGGTTGTGGATGGTGGTATAAGCGCTGGACAAATGTGGCCCCAGCAGGTAAGGTGGATAGACATGATCGAGTCGGCCCTTGGATTGGATTCTTCTGAGTAGATGGTCTATGAATTGAAATCATGGCCTCATTCCAGTAAGACACGCATTCCGTCAAATGCGAACGTCAGACCTGGATGCCTGCCTTCGAAATCCTTTCTTTCTGTTGGGGTCATGCCTGATATCAGCTGCCCTTCCTTCCAGCTGTGACACGAAAGATGAGTGAGGATGCATTTCGAAATACCAGTCTGCTTCCAAAATTGCACAGCATCATCAAGTTGGAAGTTGTGCCATTCAACATCCAGAGAGTCCATTGTCGCCTCTATGATCAAAAAGTCTAGCCCATCTAGTCTACTGATTGTTTCAGGAGGTGGGACAACCCCATCCACAAGGTAGGCGAACTTTGTTTGAGCCTCTACAATATAGCCAACGCTGTTCTCGGTATGCGTGGTCTTGACAACCTCCCAGGTGGCATCTTTGAGCTGAATTCTATCACCAGGCTCGATGGTGTGAAGCTCGAACCAGTCCTTCCTCCATGGGTAGTCCCGCTCAAAACGAGCAATGACATCCTCTGTACCATAGAGATTGATCCGGCCCCATTTGGTAATGCTGACTGGCTCGAAGAATCCAACAAGACCTGCGATATGGTCGTAGTGCCAGTGCGTAATGAAGATGTTATCCACTTTTCTGATTCTCTCTCTCTCCAGTTGGTGTTCTATATCTGGTCCAACATCTATGACTGTGGTCTCTTCACCAAGGAGCGCAAGTGAAGATCGAGTTCTTCGCAGACTAGGATTCTCACGCGCTTTTTCACAAGTGCTACACGTGCAGAAGAATGCTGGCAAGGTGATTGCTGCAGCGGTCCCTAGAAACACAATCTCTATCCCTTGTTTCGCGACCATCTGACACTACCTGATCTATGAATGGGCCCGCCTTCATCTAATCAGTCTGTTGGAAACACAATCTTATCGCTTACGCAGATACCCTAGGTCTGCCAATATTCAAGCTCAAGGAACAAACGGAATCACAAATAGAGAATAATATACTGCAAATATGCCCAACACTAATCCAGCTAGAATGAAGCTCCATGTATGAATATTCGATATCAGTTTTGCGAACTTCTTCTTGTAGGCGGTGACAATGTAGAGAATCACCAAGTTCGCTTTGTCTAATGGAATTGCCTTCTCCATACTAATGTCTGTATTTCTATTGAACTCCCTCTCAAGGTCGCTGAGGAACGCATCCTGCGTCTTCTTTGTGTCAGTTTCGTTCTCCTTTAGCAGCTTCTCAAAGGCAGGGATGTTCTTCTTGAAGTACCACCGTTCCTCTATCCAGTCGTATTTTTGATGGGGATACTCGAACCTCGAGTCTAGGTGGTGTCTGAACACGCTTATTGTTCCACCAATGAGAAGGACTAACAACGGAGGGACGAAAAGATAGGTAGCTGGATGATACATCCAATTGGACTCTGTGACTATTGTGTATATGAGTCCAAGCCCTGCAATCGCGAGACCTACCAATGCGTTTGAGGTCGAGGCATTCTCCTGCCTGATGTTCTCGTAATATTCTGCACGAGCGACTGTAAACTCGATCAGGGTCACAATTCGTTCATACAAGAACTCTATCTGTTCGGGGTCTTCAGGGAGTGGTTTTGTCATAATCTCAAAATAACGCTGCTTGAAGTCCTCCTCTGAGATCTTCTGCAATCCGAGTGTTCCCTCCTTTATCAGGAATACAGTCAGTTGGTTGCATTTGCAGATAATGAACCTTCTCCCATTTAAAGAAAGGAAGCCACCTATGCATCTTTGAAGACATAGGTGACCCAAATCAATCATTTGTATACGACATGAACCATGTCTACGCCGCTAAAGGCAATCCCGTCATCAAAGGAACCAGTCAAAGTCAATGGATACTCTTCACATGTATATCCAGGAAGCAGGGCGAACAGATCAGCTCGGCTGAACTTGACCATGAGATCGCATGTGCCGTCAAGGTCATGGTCGATAAACCCTACCTCACCTGGCAGTACGGGCAGCCCTTCAAGCAATACTGTTGTCACGTCAATGTCATAGACAGTGTAGCCATCTGGAGCTGCTATATAGCAAGTCACAAGTTGGCCTTTGCTGTTAGAATGCAGCGTGTTTGGTCTTATATCGATTGAGACTTCAATGGCTGTGGTTATGTCACTCGCAACTATCGATTGATTCTCGGCTGATATTGTGGCTTGTGCGATGGGTACAGCAACAAGCAGCCCTAGTAAGCAGAGAAGCAGTAGGGGTTTCTTCATATTTCTCACTCCACACACAGTTTGATGGCTCCAAAGAGCCAGTAATGTGAGTCATCTAAGTAGAATATAACCTCTCCATTCAATGCTCACCGAGTGCCTACTTCGAGAGCAGTCGAAGTCAATTCTCTGTCATGAAAAGGAAAATAGTGAATGAGAACCACAGTCCACCTCCAAACTTATGACTAGCTCAAGTCTCGCAGCAAAAAAGGGGAGCTATAAAAGGCTATCACAAGAGATTGGTCAGAGAAATCTAAGCTTGAATATGATGGGTAAGGCTTTTTGCCAACCATATCCCCAATCTTTGGTTAGTTAGGAGAGTTCGAGTTTGAAACGACTGGTGCTTTTGGCTATTGCAGTATTGCTCTTGGCTAGCATACCTACGTCACCCACCAGTCATCACACCATGTCATCAACTGGGAGTTCAAAGGCAATTGCTGCTGAAAGTCTTGGCGGCATCTCCGAAAACGAAGGTAGTCTTCTCTTCACTGAACAGTTCCAAAGTCCGCCACTCGGCTACAACAGCTCGGAGTGGAACCTCATAGAGATCAATGATCCTAGTCTTGCTTGGAATGATGGAGAATCTCTTGATCTGTGGGGAGAGCAGTTCAAGACTGTGCTTTTGAGGTCAACACGAGATTTCAGCCCGGGAATAATTGCGGAACTGAACGCATCCTTCACTCAGGGGACATGCTATTCCTGTTTAGGTTGGTGTGACGAATGGCATGACGTTGAGAATGACTGGATAGCCAATGCGCGTCTATGCCAGAATGGAGTCTTCATTGACTGTTGGGACGGTGAGCTTTTCCTTGTCGCCTACGCAGATGGCGAGAGAACGGTAGCGAGTATTGACACTGGAGGTCTGACCGGATGGCATATCCTAAGAATTGAGTGGACTGAATCTATCGTTCGTCTTGAGATTGATGCGACTCTCGTTGCTTTCGTGTCCCGTACAATTCCCCAATCTCCACTCACCATGTCCCTCTTGGTTTCAGGGCATCACAGTCAAGTAGAGCCCGGTAGGCTGAGTCTAGAATCACTCGATATCTATGAATTTGACAGAGAGTCCCGGTCTATTGACCCAGAAATCGTGCTATTGCGACCAGAGAACAACTCTATTGTGTACCCTCTGGATATATTGGACTTCGAAGTACGTGGGGCTGCTACCAACATGTCGTGTTCCTGGGAAAAGGGCCCATCGTTCAAAGTGGACTCCCCGTGGGATATTGAAGTTCCCTGTATCATTTACGGCGATCCGTTCACACTGCCTGCCTCTTTGCGTCTGACTTTGAAAGCAACGAGCGCCGAAGGCCACGAGTCGACAGTAGTCTACACCTTTCGAATCGATGAGCGAGAGTGTGAGTTCGGGGTCTGGGTCATGCAAACGCAACCAGTTGTAGATGGAAGCGTGGATGAGAACGAAGCAGCACATGCGAGTCGGTTTGAAGTGGGTTTCAGGAGCGAGTGCGGTGAGGAGGTCCGCGTGAATCTGCTCGCTGGTTACACTTCAGATAGTCTATATGTGGCTATTGAGTCGCCCATACCTGACTCCTACCATTCCAGAGCAATTCTGTTTCTTGATGCAAACGCCGATGGTTTATGGAGCATACAGACGCCCGACTTAGGGGTTTCCCATGCCTCACCTAGTGCAGACAGTACTTACACGTCCGTCTTTGGGATGAATGATAGCCTGATTCCAAACCTTGTTTCAGCTGCTTCAGATACAGACAATGTTGTAGTATACGAGTTCTTGATTCCCCTTTCAGATCTCAATGTTGACACCAGAGAGGGAATTGCAATAGGTCTTCAACTCGTACACGGTGGATACAATCTTGATTTTCCAGACAAATATGGCTTGAGCCTTATGTACAGTCTGGGCGTCTCAGCCCCGAATCCGAACACTTGGCAATTTGTCCTCCTAGGCGCTGTCCTTCTACTGACAGGAGGATCCTATGCTGTTCTGATCTATAAGTCTCGAAAGGACACATACTATCATGAACATGAACCTTATGATGATTCAATTCAGAGAATCAAGATTCTGCTTCTCTCATATGACCGCCTAGCCCTATCAAGACTCTCCCGTATGATGAATATGGAGAGTCAAGCTGTAGAAACCATTGTGGAAGATTTGATTGCTAGTGGATTTCCAGTCTATCGTGCGAACAATGAATTCGTGCGCTTATGCAAATCCTCTGGAAATAACGAGAGCAAGGTCCTTTAGTCAGCTTTAGCTGATCTGAGGAACCGGCAGTATCTACAAATTAGACTCTCTGGATTATTGAGGAATTGATTGAAGAGCTCTTGAGGATGAGCGATGGGAACTAGTTGAGTTGGAGGGCGACCTGGTTTTCTGCTGCTATTCGGTGTCGAGAGCTTGGCTATCTGAGGAACGAAGTCACTGCTGAGTTGCACAATCTGAGATATGTGATCTCTCCATGTTCGGGGACTTCCAAGTTCCTCCAGAATCATTGGAGTTCGTGAGTCAGTCAGCATTTCAAGATAGCCAGAGAGCCCCCGTGGAGGATTAAAGCACACCACTAGTCCTGTAAGGATGGCCGCCCTAGCACAATGAGCAGCCGCTCTTTGTGATTCACAACCCCTCAATTCGCGACCCAGGCAGAACTCTATGAAAAGGCGAAGGGCTGCCTCTTTATCTTCTATCATGTTTAGATACCTAGCGAACTCGCTAAGACAACGGAATCTGCTTCCACTGGATAGTTTGAGTTTTGTCTGCTGCTCCAACGCTTGCTCCCAGGTGAAATCGACATGATATGCGTGCCTGACACTTTTCCATTTTGCGTCGCTCACATGAACAGCAAGATAAGGTTCTGTGAGTTTGTCACTCCATGAGGCTCTTATGTCGCTCAAATCCGCTGCAATAGACGCCTGCTGTTTCCCCCTCGGAAATGGTGTTTCAAAACTCTCTGTATGAAGTCCTTGATAGTCCAAGGTGAAGAAGATTGGACTCTCAACATGCAACTCCCTTTCAGGCTTTGAAGACACCACAACCGTCAACAATGCCTCTCCATCTTTGGTTGCATCGACCTTCCATGTAACATTCAGTCCACTGAAGTCCGTGCTGACATCGCCTATTTTCGTGTCAGTGATTATCTCTAGAATCGCCTCGTCAATTCTCCTAAGATCACTCCAAACATCAACAGAAACACGGTTTCCGAAGCTCTCCCTGACACCATCAAGAACAATTAAGACTGGCTTGCCTATTATCTTCCCTGAGAGCCAACAGATCCTGGAGAAGGAGGTTGGGCGGTCTAGTACTACAATCATTCTAAGTTTGTTCAGAATCTCCGCCAGAAAATCTTCAAACTGACAACCCGACATGGACATATCGAGTACGGTCTTGTGTGAAAGCTTTGTTTGAAGTTCTTGGAAATCATTAATAGTAACTGAGGAACGCTTCATTCCATTCGCTAGGTTTACACTGTATTCGCGCTTCTGATGCCCCCCATCTTCATCAGCTCGTATTAACGTAATCTCCATGATGCCGGCTTCTGCACGTGATATCGGAAGTATTCTTTGAGTCGAGTTCTCCGAGAAAACCAACTGGATCACATCAGGGATTGCAGAACTTGCTGCAGTTTCATATGACAGGACAAGATCGAAATCGTTTCTGTCATATTCCAGGGTATACAGGAACTCATCATTCGAGTCCAGTTTCTGGTCATGCCTTATTTCGATGGCAAGACCGGAATCACTATTGTCTGTAAGGACTTCGATTGATGGGAAGTGCACATCCAATTCGTTTCCCTCGAAGCTCGTGTTGACTTGGTATTAGTACCGACAGCTATACATCCAAATCAAAGCTTCGATTTTCAAGCATGACGCTATTGAAGGAAGAACAGGCCTTCTCTTGTTTTCTACCTCTCGGATCCCTTCTAGCGGGTATATTTGATTTTGGCAACGAGGTTCATTCGACTGTGAGAATGCTTATTATTCTGCAAATAGCCTCGCTAGCAAAGAATTCGTTTGGGAAGGAGAATGGAGTTGAAAAGGATAAGTATTCTCAGCAGGGGGTTCTTTCTGGTACTGTTATTCCTTACTGTGTCATCCCCCCTCATCTCGGCATCTTCGAATGAGTCTATCCAGCAGAATATGGGAGGCTCATCGCTTGATGAAGTTCCAGGGTTTATCTCGGAAAATACATACGGCGGTCCCAATTGGGAATGGTGCCGAGATATGATTGAGATTAGCACAGGCGGCTTTGCCATGACCGGCTTTTCTGATTCCACAGGGGCTACAGGTGGCGGACATCTTTGGCTGGTCCGGGTCGATGAGGATGGAACTCAGCTTTGGAACCGGACATATACTGAAGATGTTTCAAGTGGAAATTCTCTTCTCGAGTGTGATAGTGGAGGCTTTGCTATAGCTGGTGCATCAACATACTCGAGCCCCCTCCATCAGGAGATGCTTTTCATACGTGTGGACGCTGAAGGCAATCAGCTCTGGAACCGCACCTATTGTGGTTCTGAGAGTTCCAACTGCTTTGACATGATCGAATGTTCAGATGGGGGTTTTGCACTTCTAGGCTGGGAAAAAACCGGTGACAACTTCGATTTCATCTTGGTTCGGATTGACGCTGATGGAAATCCCCTTTGGAATCAAACGTATGGATTTGACGGCAAAGAGTATCCTGGATTCCATGGTCTGGTTCAGTGCAGCGATAGCGGCTTTGCCTTAGCTGGGAACACATGGAGCTTCAACTCAGACTCTCAGGTCTATGTTGTTAGAACTGACTCAACTGGAAATGAGCTCTGGAATCTAACCCTTGGTGAAACCGGCTTTGAAACGGCGACCAGCATTGTGACAGTTGGGTCAGAGTTCCAGGTCTTGGCGCAACGAATTGACCCGAATCAGCAACTCTCCCTGGTATGGGTCATTCGAATCAATGCAGACGGTGCCATGGTCTGGGAGCGTACCTACGGCAGTGCAAATCGTATGGGAATTGCAGAATCAATGATAGAATGCAGTAATGGTGGATTTGCTTTGGCTGGCTATGGAGGCAATCCTACAACTCAGATTGGTGGCGCATGGCTGTTACGGGTTGCCGATAATGGCAATCTTCTCTGGGACCAGATTTATGATCGGACTGACCGCGATGAGATTTACACCATCGTAGAATGCAGAGATGGTGGCTTCGCAATGGCTGGGCAGACCGAAGTGGACTGGTCTGAAGGTGACTTTGATTTCTGGCTATTGAGAGTGACCGACCAGGCACCACCAATTCCTCTTGAATGGATCGTGGCAGGTGTCGGAGTCCCAGTCGTCGTGATTGCGATAGCCTTCATTCTAAGAGCAAAACGCAAGTAAAATGGGTTCCCGCCCTATTGTACCAACAAATCCCTCAAGGAAGAACATGGGGCAAACTTTAGCGGATTAGAGGTCAAGGTAGTAGTT
>JBHLQK010000144.1:0-8123 GCA_048884925.1 Candidatus Thorarchaeota archaeon | reverse complement strand
AGGTCACAGAGCACGACATTGGAGCCTTCAGGGTATTCTATGCTATGAGCAAATGCATTTAGCCCTGAAGTTGTATTAGGCATGAATCCGTAATTGCCTCGCTTTCCTCCCGATAACATTGCAAGGAGTTCGCGGATTTCTTTCAGATTTTCAAGTGTTTCATCAAAATCCCCCCTTGCTGTGATTCTGTTCTCTAGGAACTCCTTCATCGCACTCACACATGACTTAGGAGGGATACCTGTTGCAGCATTATTGAGATAGGTCATCTCTGATAGTGTTGGAAACATTTCCTGAACAAAATCGGGGTCAATTACGTCTGGCATGGATTGACCTCGAGTTGTTATCCCAGATAAACGTCACTCTCACTGCGGATATAATCCCCCCAAGATTTAAGACCGGTTTGCACTTCGTAAATCTTCGGAGAGAGGTTGTATTTGTTCAGGAGGCTGACTTCTCGATTAAGAGGAAAGAAAAAGGAAGAGCCAAAGGTAGAGAGCACTCCAGATGCACCCCCAGCGAAACATGAAGCCTTTCTAGCACCTCGAGAAACAACTCCGCCTGAAGAAGTCGAGGTTGGACCTGGAGAGCCTTTCACTGCACCACGTGAAACCCCTCGTGTGGGTAAACGTGAACCACTTCCTACAGGAACCCTAGTTGCTAGTTCTGCTACAACTGAACTTCGAATCGATGAGGAAGCTACCTCTAATATTGCACGGGCAGCGCGAATTCGTCCTCAAAGCGTGGCAGAGATTGTGGCTGGCGAAGACCTGAAGCGTGACGAGGAAGGGCGAATTCACATTAAAATTGTATTCTACGGGCCATCCCTTTCTGGAAAGACAACAGCTCTTCGTTGGCTCTTTGCCAATGTGAGGGCACTCGCAAAGGGGAAGATTGTGGAGATATCCGATGAGCTAGGTCGTACTACATACTTCGACTTCATACCGGTTTCTGCTGGCGAAAAGGTGATTTTTGATGTGTTCACTGTCGCAGGGCAGCGAAGGCATGCCACTCAGCGGATAAACGTGCTTCGTGGTGTTGATGGCATGATCTTCATGGCAGACTCAACACCTGAGCAGATGAATGAGAATTTAGCTTCAATACAGGAGCTTCGCATTGCGCTTGGTACTGATCGGATGGGAACATTACCGATTGTTGTTTCTCTGAACAAGCGTGATCTTCCGAATGCTCTTCCAGTGGACCGAATGCTTCAGATGCTCGATCTTGAGGGCTACCCTGTATTTGCTACGATTGCCACAGAGGGAAAGAACCTCCTTAGAATGTTCCAGCGAATCCTAAGAGACTCGCTCATTTTCAAAGTTGGCGTTTAGAAGGCCACCTGACTTTTGCTATCTCAACTGTGAGCCTAACCGAAAAGGTAATTTGGTGTTCGACCCGAGCGATGCTCTAGAAGCCTAGCTTCAAACTACAGCCCCGTGGTGTAGCGGTCCAGCATCAGCGGTTCTGGCCCGCTGGACCCAGGTTCGAGTCCTGGCGGGGCTACCACCCTTTTACGCTCTTTCCGTGGTGAAGACTTCTTCTTCGGGCAAAAAAGGAGTTTTGACTTCGATTTTTGCTATATAACACTAAAAGAATGATTTTTCGATTTTTCGAAAAATCCGTCGATTTTATATAAAACCTATAGATTTATAGGCCGAAATCTTATTTCTCACAGTTGGAGACGCAAGGCCCGCGTTCACGCTTTGTGAGTTTCCTGTTGCTTCAGTCTGCGTCCCTCCCGGCGGAGATCAACAGGCAGCGGGTCTTCTCCACTTAATTTTGCCTGTCCGTTTTGAGAGCCAGCCTTCTCATGACAAGCTTCTTATCAGCCTAGAGCCAGAATCTTCGCTGAGTGAGTGATAATGCAGCGTGTCGATTTTGGCTGGGACGACTTTTGGGCTGAGGTGTTCAGAGTCAAATACCGATTATCAATTCCAGGAATTCAGCAATATGATGAGATGGTTGTTGATTTCTGTGTAGATGCACTGAGCCTAAGGAAGAGTAGGAAGCTCCTTGACATTGCCTGTGGAGCTGGAGATCAGAGCATCCTGTTTGCAAAACGCGGGATAAATGTTTGCGGTTTTGATCTCTCCGCAAAGCTGATTGAGGTTGCGAAAGTAAAATCTGCTGAGGCCAATCTTGAGATCGATTTCTCAACAGGTGACATGAGAGAGATTGATTTTAAGAGTCAATTTGACGCTGCTGTTCTCCTAAGTCACAGCTTCGGCTTCTTCAATCACGATGAGAACAAAAGCGTTCTTGATGGGTCATTTAATGCGCTTATCAAAGGAGGGAAAATTCTTCTGGATTTGATGAATCCCTACAACCTTCCACGCTTTCAGAAAACATGGACCAAGCTAGAAGATGGTTTTCTGCTTAGTGAGCCACATGTTCTTGACGCACCGGCTGGAGTTTTGAGAGGCCGTCCTGCATCCTTCATCGATGTAGCAAATAGTCGCATAGTTGAAATGAACGAAGATGCACTTGCTGGAAACGATATCAGGATGTATACTGCTCTTGAAATCAAAGAGATGCTAAAACAGGTGGGATTCTCTAAGATTGAGCTCTATGGACAAAATAAACTCCCGAAGATGCCTTATGAGGCAAACTCCGAGCGCATGGTCGTTGTGGCCACAAAATAGTGTCCCATGACGATAATCTTTTAAGAATCTGTAAGGCTCTCCGCGCTAGCCACCGAGGCCTTCGGTGACCCTGACCTAGTTCTATCAGAACTATGATTTAGGAGTTGGGGTCAGACAATTCGCAAACAAGGTGAATCCAATTGGTCAAGATTAAGGACCCAGATGCAATTAAGCGACTAATCATGTCAGATGACTACGAGCATAAGAGAATCATCTCTATCAGTGCGCACATCGATCACGGCAAGACTACTACCACAGACTATCTGATGCGCCGTGCAGGTCTAATGAGTGACGCAGCTGCAGGTCAGGCTCTTATGACAGATAGTGACGAGGAAGAGCAGGAGAGAGGTATCACTATTTTCACCTCAGTTGTCCTGCTTAACTTCGAAGTGGATGGAGAGGAGTACCTAGTACAGCTATCCGATACCCCCGGGCACCTTTCATTCACTGGAGAGGTTTCTCGTGCATTGAGAGCTAGTGACGGTGCTGTTATTCTAGTTGATGCTCTTGAGGGAGTGATGACTCAGACGGAAACTAACATCCGTCTTGCAGTGGGCGGAGAAGCATGCAAGCCGGTCCTCTTTGTGAACAAAGTGGACAGGTTGATCAACGAGCTGAAACTCCCACCGAAGAAGGTCTACGAGAGAATCGACATTATTGTCGCAAAGGTCAATGCGCTCATCAAGAAGGTGGCTCCTAAGGAATATGCAAAGGATTGGAGAGTCAAGTTTGAGGAAGGTAGCGTTGCTATTGGAAGCGCAAAGACAGGATGGGCTTTCACTATGAAGACACTAGAGAAGAAGGAGATTCAGCCTATTGTCGTATTTGAGAAGTATAATGAGGGTGATGAGAGGTGGCTCCGGGAAAACCTCCCACTAGATGATGCCCTCCTCGAGATGATTGTACATCACCTTCCGAATCCAAAGGAGGCTCAGAAATACAAGATTCCTCGAATATGGAAGGGCGACCTTGATAGTCTAGAAGGGAAAGCACTTCTTGAGTGTGATCGCAATGGTCCACTGCTAGGAATGATTACGAAGATATTCGTCGACCCGAAGAGCAAGAGACCCACACTCATCGGAAGAGTCTTTTCTGGCACAGTGAAGTCGGGACAGTCTATTCGTTTGGTCAACATGAAGCAGAATGCCACTGTAAAACGACTGGGAGTTCAAGAGATTACTGACATCCTGCCTATGGATGAGGTTCCTGCTGGGAACTTATTCTCAGTTTTTGGATTCATGTGTCCATCCGGAGAGTCTTTCGTAGCTGTAGACTCGGAGATGCATGGCTTTGAAGCCATTGAATATGTCAGTGAACCTGTCGTTAGCAGAAGTATCAAGCCAGTTGACCCACAAGAAATCGCGAAACTAGGTGAAGTTGTTTCAAAATGGATCATGGCTGATCCAACAGCAAGGTTCACTCACGATAAGGAGTCTGGAGAGTACCGACTTGATGGAATTGATCCTCTGCAGATTGAGATCTTAACAAAACGCATCAATGAGCAGGTGAAAATCATCATTTCAGAGCCAATCATTGTATATCGTGAGAAAATCACTGGTCAGGGTCAGGAGTTCCATACAAAGTCTCCAAACGGTCACAATCGTCTAAGACTATATGTGGAGCCATTGGATGAGAAGGCAATTGAACTCATCAAGAAGCAGAGGATCAAGAAGGACATGAATGCACGAGAACGCGCCGCCATTCTTCGTGATGAAGCTGGATGGGATGCTAAAGAAGCACGTAAGATTCTGGACATATATCAATCAAGCATGCTTGTTGATGCGATGAGCGGCGTGCAGAGATTTGATAGAATCTATTCATATCTTGAAACAACATTTCGAGAATTCATTGATCAGGGTCCAATAGCAAAAGAGCCAGTTATGGGAGTGAAAGTTGTTCTGACAGATGCGACTGTGCACAACGACCCTGCACACACTGGCTACAATGAGGTTGCAACAATGACCAGTTCTGGTCTAAACATGAGCTTCCTCACAGGTGCAGCAGGTCTATACGAGCCAATTCTGAATACAGACATAAAGACTCCCACTGACACACAAGGCAGCGTCATCAAGGTTCTGACAGGACACCGCGGCCAGATTCTTACAATCGAGGCCGAGGAAGACACAGTCACCATCCGAGGAACACTTCCAACTGCTGAAACAATTGGCATAGCCGATGAGTTTCGCAGCGCTTCTGCAGGTAGAAGCTTCTTCGGCTATGAGTTTCGAGGATTTGAACCAGTTCCTGGAAATATGCAGGAAGAGAAGATCCTAGAGATTCGAGCAAGGAAAGGCATGCCAGAAGAGCTGCCATCTACCAGTTCTTGGAATCGCTGGATCTACAAGCGAACCTAGTTCCAACCTATTGATGAGTGACGGTCAGCTGATCGTCGCTCACGCGCATTTCTTTTCTAGAATCAATCACATTCGATGGATATTTGTCCTACTATGTGGCATGACAAAATACAATGAACGGGGATATTGTTGAAGAGCTCGAGACCTTGGTTTCATTTCAGACGATTAGTGATCCACTAGATAAGAGAGCGAATCTTGGCTGTGCCCAGTACATTAGCAATCGACTCGAAGAAGCTGGATTCATCTCAGAGATAATAGAGTTCGAGGGATATCACACAGTCTATGGCCGTTATGGTCAAGGGGAGTTCAAAATACTATTCCTTGCTCACTTCGATGTGGTGCCTGTGGGAGAGGGATGGGATTCGGATCCATTCAAGCTCCGTGTTGATGACGACACTGCCTTTGGGCGAGGGGCGTCAGACAACAAGGGAAACATTGTTTCTCTTCTTCTCTTGGCTGACAGAATGAAAGAGAGTGCGTTTCCTTGCACTGTAATAATCGCGGCGAGTGGGGATGAGGAAATAGGCGGAAGAAATGGGGCTTTCAAGCTCAAGGAGCATCTCATTAAGCAAGGCCTGTTCCCTGATTATGTAGTCATAGCTGATGGAGTTGATCAGCAGATTATCCATAGGCGCCGCAATGTGTTGCCAACTATCATCAAGGCAAAGAAATCCCTAGCGAAGATGCGAGGCAGAACCGAAACAGTTCGATTCGAAACCGACGTTTTCGGTTCATCATCCCGTCATTCTGCCTATATGAGGCCTGGTGTGGACCGCCATGCGATGCTTGCTGCATCCAAGTATCTAGATGTGAATCCATATACAATGGTAAAGGATGTGAGAGGGGCTTTCCTGAAATCAAATGTTGTGCCTGGATGGATAGAGGTAGACCTCCTTCATCCTGATGATTCACAACCAGAGTCTGACTATGATGAGGCATTGACTAGTCTCATGCGTTCACTTCTCCCTGTTTCTCAGGCTGCTTTTGCGACAGAGCACTCAGATAGAGGGAAAATTATCTCTCCAAATCTACTGTCATTGGAGAGCGATTTATGGACTCTCTATTGCGATATACGCGCCATGACAAACGATGGTGAGGTTGTGGAGGCTGCTATCAATCATGCTTTGCAGGGACGAGTCGATTTGTTCTCACTACATGTGAGTCCCGGTGTTGGATACGTTGACACTGATCCCAACTCTCATCTGATAAGAGCCGCTCGCTGGGCACTCGAGAAGGAAAAGATTCCTTACAGGGTGATAGAAGGCTATGGGGCATCTGACTCCCGCTTTTTTGCAGGTGAGGGCTGTGAGCTTTTCGATTTTGGTCCTCGGGGAGGCAACACTCATGGACCTAACGAGTGGGTTTCCCTGTCTTCGATAAAGGAGAACGTCGAGTTCTATCATACCCTGATTGATGTGCTCCTGAGGAAACCTGGTGGTTTGTGATTCCTAAATCTAGCTAGGCGATATTGCTATCACAAGTTTTTCTTCACCAAAAGTGTATTCTTCTTGGAATTTTCCTGTGGGCTTTTTCGCTTCTTTCATACTGGTAGCCAGTGTTTCCTCTGCGATATATGCCTCATGAAACTCCACCGCTTCAGCCAAGCGCGTACTCGAGGAATATTGCACTTCTATCCGTTCATTGACGTTTAGGTCAGCTGATTTGCGTACGTTTTGAACACGTCGCACGAATTCACGTGCCAAGCCTTCCAGTTCAAGCTCATGTGTCAGTTCTGTCGTCAATGCTGCGAGGTACGATCCCTCTGAGGCTGTCGAGAAGCCCTCTTTGGCTTCAACTATCACCTCGACTTCATCTGGCAGAATCTTTAGCTTATCGCCATTTACAACCACTTCTACAAATTCGTCAGCCTGAAGCTGCGTCGATACCATACGTGGATTCAGACTCAATATTGCATCCCTAACTGCAGGGAAGCGTGAACCATATTTCTGACCTAGTTGCTTCGGGAGCGGTTTAAGCCTATAGCTAATCACCTCTGCAGTAGCATCCAAAAAGCGAACACTCTTGACATTCAATTCATTGCCAATCAACTCGGCATAGCGCTCAACTGTATCTCGCTCCTTATCTAATCCAACAGCAAATGCAATTTCAGACAATGGTTGACGAAGTTTGCGATTTGCCTTGTTTCTTGCTGCATGACCCAGTGACACCAATCGAAGCACCAATTCCATCTCATTGTTAAGTACATCATCAACAGAATCACTCATAGGCCAATCGCAATGGTGAACACTCTCAGGCGCTTCTGAATCAATACCTCGAGAGAGATTCTGATGCATTACTTCAGACACGAATGGCACAAATGGTGCAAGTAGTCGAGAGAGATTAACAAGTACGCGGTAAAGCGTGTCATAAGCTGCATTCTTATCCGCATCGCCTTCTTCGCTTGCACCTGCTTCTGCCCAAAAGCGCCGACGACTTCGTCTCAGATACCAATTGCTCAGGTGGTCTATGAATCGGTTCACAGCTGCCGTTGCCATATTTGGTTCATATGATTCCAGATAGTCTGATACTTCACGGTTGACTTCGTTCATCCTTGAGAGTATCCACCTGTCCAATAGGCTTGGTGACAATTTGACATCGTTTCTGGGAACCCATCCATCTATGAGAGCGTATGTGACAAAGAAAGAGTAGACATTCCAGAGTGGGATGAGGAACTGTCGACGTATTTCATCAGCACCATGGTACCCGAAGGCAAGGTCCTTCTCAGGCTTATGAGAACAATAAACCCAACGCATTACATCCACGCCCATTTTCTCAGCAGCCTCGTTGAACTCCACCATATTGCCCCATGACTTATGCATCTCTCTTCCATCCTCGGCAGTCAATGTGGCATAGGTAAAGACATCTCTAAATGGTGCTTTACGCTCAAGGATAGTGCTCATAGCGAGTAGACTGTAAAACCAATTCCTGAACTGCCCAGGAAAGCTCTCGCTGATTAGATCTGCTGGAAACCAGGTGTTCCAATACTCTCTGTCTGAATTGTATCTCAATGTACTCATTGCTACTATACCAGCATCCAGCCAAGGATTGCCAACATCTGGAATTCGTTTCATCCTCATACCGCATACATTGCACTCTATCTCTATTTCATCGATGAATGGTCGATGAGGTG
>JBHLQK010000143.1:0-8223 GCA_048884925.1 Candidatus Thorarchaeota archaeon | reverse complement strand
CCACTCTTTTGGTGGCCATCGGTGGCAGACTGAAGGTGCTCAGACCACAGCCGCCAATGACCTCATCATCTTCCTCGACAAAGAAGTAGCGATAGCTACCTGTCCAATCACCCTGGAGATACTCCTTGGCTAATTCTGTAGTTTCTTGGATGAATTCCTCGTTCTCCCCCATCGCCTTGAACATTCCAATGCGATGTCGCAATACCCATTTCGTATCAGCTTCAGTTGCTTCTCGAATTATCATCTCAATTCCCGTTGCATCAATGCAGGATATCTAACTGGCGAAGAGAGCAAAATTGCACTAAGCTTATCAGCGGCAAAGCATCTGCGAAGATTAGCTGGTCGACTCTATGGATACTGCAGATTGGTTTGAAAAGGGCAGAGCGGCAATGCAATCGGGAAATCTTGAAGACGCGATAAATGCGTTCAATCAAGCCGCTAGTCTGACTCCATCATCCTTTGCTGCATGGTGGGAGCTTGGACGAGCCTGCAATCTATACGGTACTGAAATCGAAGGTTCAGGGGACCACTCTAGAGCAAATATGTACAAGATCAAAGCCGCATTCTCTTTTGATCGAGCGGCAAGAGCAGACCCGAATGATCCTAATGCCGAAAAAGCAAAAGCGTACGCTCAGACCATCCGTGATGCACAGAAGAGGAAGAAGGAGATGGGTCTGATCGAGTAATCGGGGGTTCATCCAAGAGGAAATGCACACATTCACTCCAAGTTATACTCCTCGCCCTTACTGAGGATGACGACCTTTGTTGATGATGCGCTCTCAACTTTCTCCCTGAAAATGCTAGGGTTTGCATCCTTGGTATGCATTGGAATGGCCACCTTCGGATTCATCCTTATCGCGGCCTCTGATGCTTCTTCAACATCCATTGTGTAGGTATCACCACACGGTAGCAAGGCAACATCAAAGTCCCACCAATCATCCATCTCCGGAATAAGGTCGGTATCTCCTGCGTGATAGATCTTCTTTCCATCTATCTTTACTACGTAGCCCACGCCAAGGTCTTTTGGATGAAATGGCTCTCCAGGCTTCCGAAACCGCTTCACATTATATGCAGGTACGGCACTGATGGTGATGTCAGCAAACATCATCTTCATGAACTCACCAGGGCTTAAATCCCAAACAATTCCTCCGCCAGCCTCCTTCTTGAGGTTCTTGGGAGCAATGATTGGAGATCCCATCTTGCGAATTTTCTTAATCAGTTTCTTGTCAAAATGATCCTGATGCCCATGAGTGACCAATATCAGGTCTGCTTCGCCAAAGTCTTCATTTCTTAAACCTGTGTTTTTCGTCGAGGGGTCGATGTAGATGTTCTGATCACCAATCCTTATCAAAAAACTAGCATGTGCCAGATATCGTATTGTTATTCCCATTATTCTCACTATCGATTTTTGGAGCTAATGCTATGTATATGTGTTTCAGAAAAAATCAATGCAGCAAGTAAATGCGTTCTATTCATCCATAGGCCTCTATTATCCATAAGATGATATTTCAATCGATTGAGCTGGAAAACTCGATTATTCTATGCAGATAGTTTGCGGAATGTCTTATTGATTGATTCGCGATGGGATTCGATATCACCAACAATCTCTATGCGATCGATATCAATTTCGCCTAGTTTCCGATTGTTGGCTTCTTGCAGTACAGGATTCTCAGATGGATCTAATCCAACCAAATGCATCCCCACTGACTCCACTGCAAAGGCATCTCTACCTACTAGAAGTATATTAGGGGTAACAGTAATTCGCTTCTTTCCTTTGCCTAAATAAACATTGGACCCATCTAAAACTGCCAAATCAATCCCTCCGATGATCTCATACATGTCTATCAATGCAGTTGAGAGTTGCTTATGGAATCGGTGTTTCTTCGTATCAAGGATCAAGCCGAGTAGATTCTTTATGATCGATCCCATATTCATAAGATCTTCAAGCCCAGCATCCTCATATCTGCGAGGCACATGAGTGCTCACGAAAGTATTGGGCTCAAGTAGGACATGTGAAAAGGGAACGGTTTCTCCAGCCACACGGACATCAATTGTCTTCTCATCATCAGAAAGATTGAAGGGCACTACCTTCTCATCATAGCATTCTTTCCATATTTCTAATCTCTTTATGCCTAGGCCTGCGCCACTGTCAGACTCAACAACATGAATCACTTGTGCCTGATCGAAAGCTTGGGTGATTGATTGAATCGTTTTCATTGTTGAACAAATGCCTGTCTTCGTGTTGTAAATGCCAACCTTAACCACTACTTGCCTTGTCTTTTCATTTAAATCATCGATGCCACCAATGATTTCAACTGAGTGGGAAAAAGCGTCAGTATTAACAACTGCGACGATAGGCTTCATCAAATGACACCTTCTATAAAAGGCAGATTTGTCCAATACTTAAAGTAGCATCTCTAAGCAGAAAGAAGCGAAACATACAGGTACACAAGTAAGGGTACAAAAGAATGACATACCATTCTGTAGTATCATGGAATTGCCTCTTGATTTATGGTATAGTGCAATTAGGCACAGATATTCTCATAGAACATATAATGGAGAGCAACTTGGTAATGATACACTTGGAATTCTAGAGGAGTTGTGTGGCAAGTTCAGACCATTTAGAGGAGTTCGGGCTATCATTCTCAGGTCGCCTCCAAAAGGTGTTTACAAAGGCATCATCGGATCCTATGGTGAAATTAAAAATGCACCACATCTGGCAGCCATTATTGGTGAGATTCCAGTTCCAGAGGTACAGGAAGCAGCAGGGTATCTGGGCGAGGGTATTATTCTACAGGCAACAAGTATGGGACTACGGACTTGTTGGATTGGTGGATTCTTCAGACCAGAGGCTCTCGAGCAGGCTATAGAACTTGGAGAGAATGAAGAGATACTAGCAATAACACCGATCGGTTATGGTGGAAACAAGAAAAGCACTCGTGACAGAGTGATGTCCCTTGCCATAAGGTCTCAGAGAAGGAAGCCATTAGAGAAGCTTCTTACTCATTCTGATACGGTGCTTTCGCCTTGGACTAAGCAAGCGCTTGAAGCAGCCAGACTTGCGCCTTCTGCAGCAAATAGACAACCTTGGAGATTTACAGTGGATTCTGAGTCCATTATTGTAAGCACCAGTAAAGGGACAAGTTATAGTAGAATATCAAAAAGGCTAGACTGTGGAATTGCTATGCTTCATCTTGAGCTAGGAGCCAGGGCTTATGGTGCAAAGGGAAAGTGGGAATTGCTCTCAGCCCCTTACGTAGCGAAGTATTCTATATCATGAATAAGCGGGCAGGCAATTTCACATGTTACTCAAGTGCATCATCTAAGAAGGTATTTTACATTGATGCTGTTCATTTTGGATAGTCTGGCCTAGAGAGTAATGTCCATGAGAATAATGTTTGTGGAACCCCCAAAGGAGTTCTGGTTCGTAATGGGCGAGTATCTTCCGCCACCCCTCGGCATACTCAATCTAGCGGCCTACCTTCGCGATCATGATGACGACCTTGAGATAGAAGTTGTTGATTGCAATGCAGAGAGAATCAGTTGGAGGGGGCTTGGAGAACGAATAGAATCCTCTCAGCCAAATATCGTTGCTCCAAGTGCATTGGCAACATGCAACGCCTTCGTAGCTATACGTACAATTGGAATGGCTAAGGATATTGATCCAGCAATCACAACCGTGGTTGGAGGTCAGCATTTCACCGCATTGGCTCAAGAAACTCTTGAAACTTATCCTGAATTGGACATAGTTGTTCGTGGAGAGGGAGAACAGACGCTCCTGGATGTAATTCGCGCTCTGAAAGGGGAAATGCCACTCTCAGACGTAAAAGGAATCACGTTTAGACAAAATGAGAGAATTGCTGCAAATCCTGATCGTCCTTTCTTTGAAAGACTGGAGGACTTGCCTTTCCCAGCGTACGATCTAGTTGAGGGTTATATGAAGAATTATCACTTCACAATGATGGCGGGACGTGATACGCCATTTGCCCTTGTTGAAGGATCGAGAGGGTGCCCACACAACTGCAATTTCTGTACGCAGTGTGTTTTCTGGGGAGGAAAATGGCGTTCCAAATCACCGAAACGAATTGCTGACGAATTTGAACATTGCTACAATAAATTTGGCACACGCTTCTTTTGGCTTACAGATGATAATTTTGGATTGGGCACAAAAACAGACAATCTTTGTGACGAAATCATCAAGAGGGGTCTTGCAGATGACATCATGTGGTTCATGCAGGCCCGCAGCGATGACATAGTCAATCACCAAAACCTAATTCCGAAACTACGGAAAGCAGGATTAACATGGATTCTCGCTGGAGTGGAGAGTCACAGTCCTGAAACGCTCGCCTCATTCAATAAAAGAATTGACCCATCTGTGTCCAAAGAAGCTATACAGCTCTTGAAGCTTAATGACATATTTGCTCAGGCGACACTCATAATTGGAGAACGTAGTGATTCACATGACACATTACAAGGACTGCGCGCCTACGTCAACGATCTCGATCCAGATATTGCAATCACAATGATTCTGACACCATTGCCAGGAACAGCCTTATACCAAAAGGCAGACAGCGAAGGCTGGATTGAAGATAGAAATTGGGCGCACTATGACATGATTCATGCAATAATGCCGACTGAGCACCTCACAAGAGAACAAGTTCAAGAAGAGCTTTACCTATGCTATAGGAGCTTTTATGGGTCAATGAAGAGAAGGATGGCTGGCGTCTTTTCAAGTAATAAGTTCAAACGACGGACATATAGGTACATGGCTCGCCAGGGAGTGATGGGAGCTCTGAGGAGATTCTTCTAGCAATGTCTACCCGAAACTCAGCCAAATCTTGGTCGAAACTGTTTCAGGCGATATCACTCTTGGGGCTTGGCTTGGTACCACTTATGGTACTTCGTGCTATGATGGCTCCTTCAGTGATCGAGTCAGAGTCCCAAATTGTGGGATTTAGTTTCATCGCTATATGCATATTCGGGGCCATTGCAGGGATTCGTCCTTCAGTCTGTTTAATATCATCAGCTCTCAGCTGGAAACAGCACGACCAGAATGTCAAACAGGAATCAAGATTTCCAGAGAAGGAAGCTATTCGCAGAGGGCATCACTACACGTGTGGAGAATTCTCAACGCATGTGTTAAAGATTGGTGAGAGAGTGTTTTGTGCTGGTTGCACGGGATTGGCAACAGGAGCTGCAATTGCTATTATTGGCAGCTTCTTCTACTTCATCCTTGGAGTTCCGCTAGTCATTGCAGAATTAGTTTTTTGGATGGGATTCGCAGGAGTAGCAGTGGGTATCGTTCAACACAATATCTACAGGCTCCTGAGAAATGAGAGTGGCTTCTTCCGTTTCATGGTAAACATTGTCTTTGTAAATGGTGCGTTCCTGCTCCTCGTTGCTGCAGATGAGCTAGCTTCCAGCATAGCTGTTAATTCATACATCCTCTTAATCGTGCTTTTCTGGATCAACACAAGGATTGCAATGTCGAAGAGTGAACATCAGCGTATTTGCACCCAATGTGGTGGGAAGTTGTGTATCAACTCTTGATCCTTCAACAGGGGGGCATATAGGATTGATCTATGCCATCCACTGCAATGGAGCTCGAATTATGCGAGCCCCACGAGTGACTCAGATGATTCCTATATCGAAAGGGATTAACATTCAATATCGAACGCGTCTAGATTTGGTGGTAGAGCTGTAGATAGCTCCCAAGATGATTAGAACACCAAAGAGGATTATTAGATAAGGACCTATCGTCGTTTCCCATAAGGTCGAGAAGTCCCAATTAAAGAAATACGCCAATCCGCTAATGATAATGATTGATCCAAATACGATACCACAGATCGCATCGCCGTATGGAAGTCCGAAGCATTCCTCATCGGGTTTCTTTGGTCCTCTGGTAATCGGTGGAGGGGCATCCCCTCGTAGCGAGGCTCCACAGTTGGAGCAGAACGCCGCATTCTCCGTATTATCTTGTCCGCAACTCTGGCAATACACCACGACAAATCACACCTTGAACTCATCCGATAGTTAATCCCCCTATTAAGTCATGATGGTTGACTGATGAGGCCTGTTTCCGTAGGCTGAAATAGAAGAGAGTTGGCTAGCAGGGACTCCATGAGAACAGAATCGTTTAATCGCCAACTCTCAATTGGATAATGTACTAGAGCTCAGCTGTCATCTTTGCAACATCTTCAGCCGGGAATGCGAGCATTGTTCTTGTCCGTGTTGCGCCACCCGCTGCTAGTTCGAAGAGAGCTTTCATAGCTGTTTCGTTGTCTGGTGCATCAACTATAGCAACCCAATCATATTTGCCCATGGTATAGTAGAGTGCTTTTACATCACACCCATATTTCTTTGCAAGATCCATTGCATTCTTCTGTCGCTTTCCTTCTTCACTCAGCTTTTCGACTGCGTCTGAAGTAAGATTTCCTAGAATCACAAATGTTGGCATAATTCAATCTCTCCTATATGATAGCGCATCTATTGTATGAATGCCTAAATCAGTTTTTGGATAAATCGTGAAATTGAGGATTTTGGGGCCTATATGAGATTCAGAGCCGCCAACACCACCCGAATGGATGATGATAATCGGATATACAACTGATTAGCTTCTCCCCTTAGAATGTAGGTAACCGAGAACACTCCAGCAATTGCCAGTGGTAGGATGAGGATAATAATGGGAATAATTGAAACAAGTCATTCTTTCGAGTCACTCGTCATTTCTCAATCCTCTATGAGCTAGTAGAGAGAGTTTAACCATGCTTCTGTAGAAGCCTTGACTCTAGTATTTCCGAATGAAAAAGCCACTCGCTGCGGAGGTTCGAAACGGAACTGAGCTGGCAGACCCAAGTCCACCAACTCAAAGTAGCATCCTATTCATTCCGCGCTTCTTCTTCGCGCTTCCGTCGCTCCTTCTCCAGGTCCGCGATCCGTTTCTCTTTAGAATCCTTTGCCTTCTTAATTCGCTTTTCCACATCCTTGATCCGCTTCTCTGCGTCTGACATTTCCTTCTTCCGATGCTTTTCGGTTTTCTTGTACTCCTTCTCTGCATCTTCGTACTCTTTCTTTGCTAGGCGCAGCTCTCTTTCAATGCCCTCAAACCGCGTTTTCTTTGTTTCAGCAACGGTACGGTAGCGGTCAACCTCTTGGTCAAGACGAGACCGTAGCTTGTCCATTTCAGACTGAAGACCCTGGCGTTCAATGTTGAAGGCCTTGATGTCGGATTCAAACATCCTGACCTTGTCATCTCTAGCAATGTCATCAACTAGCTTGGATACTGATGTGGCAGGCACAGGAACGGGTTTTTCTACAAGCGGCTCCCTAGGCGGCGGGGGCATTGGCTCATCAGCTGGCGGTTCTTCTACAACCAATGGTTCCTCCATCGCCATCGGTTCTTCAATCTCTTCCAGAACTTCCTCTTCAGACTCTTCAACTTCAACCTCTGCCATGGAAGCAGTTTCTTCAGCCTTTGCACGTGCCTCAGCCGCTCTGACCCTTTCAAGTATATCTTTAACGACTTCCCTTCCTTCCTCGTATTCTATCTGCTCGGGTTCTGGACTCACAACTTCTTCTTCGATATCAGAAACCTCTTCTTCAGGCTGTTCCTCATACGCTTCCTCGTAGACCTCAGTTTCAATTTCATCAGGTTCAACTTGATCTGAAGCAACCTCACTAGGACGAACAAGTTGGTCATCATCAGATTCACCGATCTCTTCTGAAGTTATGTCTGCCTCAGGTTCCTCGGTCTTCAAGCTAGCTCCAGTGACTACTCTTCCTAATTCAGGAATGTCGGCAGATGGCTTCTTCTTCGGCTCATCTGCGGTTTTCAGCAGAGATGCACCACAACGGGTGCAGAACTTCCGCATTACATCATTGGCTTTTCCACACTCAGCACACGTTCTCAAGTTCGAACGACTCCTATACCATAGAATAACATCCAGAATTAAGAATTAATCTTAGATATACATTTGGCGTGTCCTCTCACCTCGAGAAGCCACTCTCTTTTGAGATTGCATTGAATATCTCAATGTCAAGTTTAGATGATTCCTTCTAGAGTAGCAATGTCCCAAATCAGAGTGAACCCTTATCAGGGAGATATGCACAAGAATAAGCGGCTGTCGGGGTGGCAAGACTTAGTTCTGTGGCCTAGGCTTGTTTAGGTATGGACACCAAGACAATGCAGTTTTCTGTTTTGCCAGGGCTACGGGATGCTGACCT
>JBHLQK010000142.1:0-8297 GCA_048884925.1 Candidatus Thorarchaeota archaeon | reverse complement strand
GAAGATCATCACTTCTTTCAGGTAATGAAGACCCCCACAATTGACCAGGCCTATGTTCGAATAGCTGAAACACCAAGTGGCACAACCTACGCCCTTCGTTTCAAAGGTCCACTCTAATAGTCTCCCATTTGACTCTACCAGAATCTACAGCCTCTTTGATCCTGCGTTCAGTTCTATTGAGTTTTGCATCCCCGGTCTTAATGTCAGCAAGGACTACTGTGATGGGAGGATCAGTGGGACTGTCCTTCACCTCGGTATAGCCATCAAAAATCAGATAGTCGATGGGAGCACCAATAAAACGCGCATCAGCAGGATTGTATCTGAAAACATCGCTCATCATTGGCACCATATGTTCAGCAATTTTGCCTTTTATGACATAGCGGCTTCTTTGCGCTGCATCCCTTCTGATGGCACCTTCTTGCTCCGCCCAAGTCTTTTCGAATTCGGCGGTCACCATCTCGATTCGATGCTTGAGACGCCAGTTCATGATCAGATAGACGAAAAAGGTCACGAGCAGCCCAATCCCAAGACCAAGAAGCACATCCTCTAAAGCCATAGAGTTCTATTCGCTCAATAGCATATATGCACGGGTAATCGCCGGGTATTGCGTCATCAAAGGCAATCAATACTTGTGATGCCAACTCGAAATTAAGCGGTTTCATTCCGAAACCATCAAATGAATCAGAGAGAGCCTACTAGATTGATTTACTATCACCAGCTTGCTTATAGAGAAACGGGAATCGGGATTGAAAAATGAGGACTCAAACGAAACTGATAGGCATAGGCACGATAGTCATTGTCATGCTGGCTGGGATTATCGTCTTAGTCGTCTTTGATGATGTCGAGGGCCCTCTGATTTACGAAGTGAATATTCTTCCTGTGTCACCTGCACCGGGGGACAGGATTAGTGTGACTATCTATGCAATAGATCCATCAGGAGTATCTAGAGCACATCTCTCTTGGTCGATCAATGGTGAAGAATGGGCATCAAAGGACATGTCGTTCTTTGCATGTCTGTGTATTGCAGGTGGACGATGGGTCGGCGATTTCGGTCCAGTTCAAGAGGGGGACTCCTTGGATTTTTATGCGACAGCATATGACAGCTCTCCATTCACGAATCCTGCTGACACCCAGACATTCTCATTTGAGATAGGTCCATTACCGGCAGTAGAGAACAGCAACATGTCAGCATAGGCGACCCTCAGAGGCGTATTGAGTAGATTTGTACGTTTACCGGGATGAGAATGCTAATAGAGGCAAAATCCCGAACAGACATTATAGCGACTCTTGGAAGGTCGTGCACCTTATGGCAAACTATCGAAAGGTCTTCTGCACAGTGATAGCAATTGGTCTCCTCATTGGAATCACTCAAACCTCACTTCAGGTTTCAGCCGAATGGACACGAGCCCCTAATCAACTAGCTCATCATTCAGACACCATCATCGTGGATTTCACACAGAACCTGCTTCTCTCAACTGATGACTTCGCGTACAATCATCATGTAGAGGTGACGATGGTCATCAGTGACAATGGAACTCTCTTTGCTGGATGGAAGAACTCTGAAACTCACAATGGAGGGGGAGCAAGGGTCAGCTTTGTGAAGTCAAGTGATGGTGGTGAAACGTGGTCATATCCCTTTCAAATGCCAATGTTCTGGCAGAGTGTCACTTCAAGACAGTCTGACCCCTGGATGGCCTGGTATGATGGAGTGCTATACTATTCTTATCTCGAATTCACAGACTCGCTTTCACAGATCACCGTGGCAAATAGTCACGATTATGGGACATCATGGAATACTATACAATCGACCTTTGGAGCAGGATTTGCTGACAAGGAAACCATTGCAGTTGGCAATGATGGAGTTGTCTACGTTGCATATGATGACATAGTCGGCGAAAATTCTACGATTAGACTCACACGGTCTCTTGATGATGGAGATTCGTTCCAACCAGTCAGTGTTATAGCGGAACCAGACCCAGGAAACGTTGCTCCGTATCTGGCTGTGAACTCGGCAAATGACATCTATGTGGTATGGACTTACATCAATGAAACCTTAGGGAATCTATACCTAGATGCTAGTTTTGACCAAGGCCTCACTTTTGGCGAGGAGGAGCTCATCAATCAAGATGGGCACTACGCCGCTTGGACGACTGCCGAAGGTCTACCAGCTAAGATTACCCTTCCAGTAATGCACTTTGAGGAGCGTCCAGAGCAGAATGACAGAATGTACCTGTTATGGGCAGACCGGTTTGATGGTGCTCATGACACCTTTGACGTGTACCTTCGGTACTCGGATGACTATGGAGAAACATGGAGTCCTAGGATTCTCATCAATCCTGAAACGAATGGTGACCAATGGAACCCTGAGATGGCTATTGACTCAACCGGACGCCTTCATATCGGATATTATGATGAGCAGGACGACTTCTACAGACTTTATTATAGGTCGCTAATCTTTACAGGACCCTCTGACTCAATTCCTGAATTGGGACCAGTAATCCCAGTTGCTACGCAGAATACTTCAAGCATCTTCACAAGACCCGGGGAATACTTCGGAATTCAAATAGACGCCGATGACATTCCACATATGGCTTGGGCAGACGGCAGAAATGGAGAGATGGATATCTATTATGCCAGAGGTCTTCGGACTCAGCAGACTGAACCAACGGGCACTACAGATACTAGCTCCCAGACTACTACAACGGGCACCATTACCGAGCTGCCAAATGGATTCTGGTCTGCAGTAGCGCCTTTTGTTATGACGACAATACAGGTCGGAGCTGTTGCCATGTTTGTTCTTGCAATCTATGTCTTGATGCGTCGGAAGCCATGGTTGCTAGAAGATCACTAGGACTTCCAGTATTGTCGATGATCTAGCTTCCTTTGAATCTTGGTAAATACGGGAGATTCATAAAGTGCGAGTTCAGCACCATAAGAACTGAGAGAGATGATGAAGCGATTATTCGAATTGCTCAAGGTCCTAAGCGAAATCCCGGGGCCTGTAGGGCGGGAAGGTCTTGTACAAGAGAAAGTCAAAAAACACCTAGTGAACTTAGGATTAGAGGTCCTGCAGGACAAAATTGGCAATCTCACGGCTACGATGGCAGGATCCAATAGGCATTATGCATTAATCGCCCATGCAGATGAAGTGGGCTTCCTAGTGAGCAACATCGACTCATCTGGGTTCATTCGTGTCAAGTGGAACACAACAGGACATATGCCGGATCTAAGACTATTGCCCGGTCAACATGTAGTGCTCATGGCTGACGATGGAATGGTCCCCGGGGTCTTCTGTGTGAAGACCGCACATATTGCAGGTCCAGAGGGCAAGAAGCAACTCCCATCATATAACGAGATATTCTTAGATATCGGTGCCTCTTCAGCTGAAGAGGTGGAGGAAAGAGGGGTTCATATCGGAACCCCTGTGCTCTATGACACCGTTCTGAGGCAGAATGGACACAATGTCGTTGGCAAGTCATTGGATGACAGGGTGGGCCTCACAATGATGTTAGTCCTAGCAAAGGAATTCTCCAAGCTTGCGGAGGACAAGCGTCCTACGCTGACGTTTGTTTCCACTGTCATGGAAGAACTAGGCGCTAAAGGGGCTGCGTCCGTTGCTAAGAATCTAGATGTGGACGGCGTGATCATTCTCGAAATCGGACTGGCTGACGACCATCCTGGCACAGATGGGGAGGCATGTGTGGCCCTAGGAAAAGGGCCAGTCATTGTTATTAAAGACACCCAGCTGCATTATTCACATGAGATGATTGAGAGATTCATAGCAATCGCTGAGAAGAGCAATATTCCTATTCAACGCGCGGTGTATCACAACTACGCTACAGATGGACTTCAAATGGTAATGCAGGGGCAGCTAGTTTCGACTCTGGCAATACCTTGCAGATATTCGCATAGTAGCTTTGAATCATTGAATCTTGCAGACGTTGAGAATGCAATTCAGCTTCTTATACAATTTCTGAAGAAATAGAGGGATTTAGTCGTTCTCCATACCAAACGGAGCCACTATGACTCTCATCATATCACGAGATACAACTCTGACCTCTGTTCCAACTCCTATGCTACCTGCATCACAACGAGCCTCCCATATCTCTGCGCCAACTTTAATCTTGCCTGAGCTGACAGTTACTTCTTCAATGACTTTGCCCCTTAAGCCTTCAAGCTCATAGAAAGAGTAGAAGCTCTCTTGCAGGCTCGGGTATACTAAGTAATACTTGGCTACAACAAACACAACAGCGCCAATTACCAGCAAGATCGTCAGGGGAATAAACCAATCAGGAACGAAGAAGTAGGCCAATGCCATAGCAACTGGGACTAGAAAGAGCTCGTCTATTGTAATAGCAATGAATTTTACTTTAGGTGAAACCATTCTTCTTTGCAGCCACCTTCTTTCAAATGATATTTCATTTCTAGGCTGAAAAGCCTTTGCCAATGTTTAGCCCTTTTTTGGGAGGTATCACACAGGACTATTAAAAAGCAGACTGAAAGGCCCGAGTCAAGAGTGACAACCTTTTGAAGACTGAGACAATTCAAGCAATGGCTGGAGCAGCTATGCTCTCAGCTTTCACCTATATCCCAATACTAGCTCGAGACCATTTGAGTGCAGACGAGCTCTTTGTCACCTTACTAGTGGGAGCCTACTCCGCCGCATCATTCATTTCCAGCTACATATTTGGGAGAGCTGGAGACATCCATGGTCGGCGGATAGTTGTAAGGATAGGTCTTCTTGTCACTGTCATAACTTTCGGAATTCTTGTGTTTGTCCAGAGCCTTGAGGTCCTACTCATTGCCAGGATACTTGGCGGTTTCTCTGTCGGCATATATCCTGGAGCCCTCGCAGCCTATGCCTTCGAGTCAAAGATGAAGATGGGGAGGTTCGCATCCTTTGGCGCAGCTGGTTGGGGAATTGGCACATTCCTTGCGGGGTTTGCTGCAGGGTACAATATCTACTACGCTTTTCTTATGTCCACTGTGTTCTTGAGCATCGCATTTACGAGTGCAATGACATTGCCCCCTATCGAGAGAAAGAAAGTACACGTACCTCTATTCCCCATTGCAACCTTGAAACGTAACTGGTCGGTCTATACAGCGGTCCTTATTCGTCATAGCACAGCGTCCGCTGTCTGGACATTATGGCCGCTCTTCTTGACAGATCTTGGTGGAGATCCTTTCATAATTGGCATTGTCCAAATGTCTAACGCGATCCCCCAGGTGATTGTGATGATCGCCATCACAGATAGGTTCGACTGCAGGTTCTTGATATCGATAGGAATGATAAGTTCTGCAATGACCTTCTTTTGGTTCACACTCGCCACCAACATTCTAGAGATTATCCCAACACAATTCCTCTTGGGCTTTTCTTGGGCATGTCTCTATGTTGGATCATTAAAGTATGTGACAGAACGAAATGAGGACAGATCAACTGCTTCGGGACTACTCAGTTCTATCCTGTCACTCTCAATGGTTCTTGGTCCGATAATGGCGGCAGTGATTTACTCAATCTGGCCTGCCTACATACCAATCATGTACAATGCAGTTTTGTTCTCGTTGATTGGCTATGTGATATTCGTAGTAGTCAGCAGACGTGAGGTAGCAAATGAACGTGCAACTGAGAACTTGATGTAGATAAAGCCGAGAGGGGGGATCACCCCCTCTTGTGTTTCATTATGCGGCCAGTGCTGATACTTCTTCGTCTCCAACTTCGCCAGTTTTGATGGCGAGTGTCAGAAGAAGTGCAATTATGAGAAAGCCAATCGAAACAGGGAACAGCAGTGCAACTGAAGTGAGGTCAAATATCATCCCAGTAATGAGTGGTCCGAAGATTGCAGCACTCATGCTGAATGCATAGTACATTCCAGTGCCTGCACCAAGGCGAGACTTGCCTACAAGCTCCCAGACAATGACGATTGAATTCACATTAATCATTGCCCAGAAGAATCCACCAATCCCTAGAAGACCAAACAGTGTCCAGTAGTCTGTTATGAAAATGGCTATGCCCAATACTGCAATGAGTCCAACAAGTCCAGTCAAGATTGTGTTTCTTCTCCCTAGACGACCAGCCATGAAACCAGCTGGGACAGCAAATATCACAAAGGTGAGTGAGAAAGCCGTCATGAGAAATGTAGCCGCATTGGTTTCAAATGAAAGGATTAGGTTCCCATATGTTGTGAACCAGGTTTCGAGTGCATTGAATCCGAGGAACCAGAACATAATCGCACCCAAAATTGCCAATGCGGATTTATCCGCCAAAGATGTCACCTGTCGGAAAGCTTCAACTATGCCGATCTCTTTTGGCTTCTCGAGGTCTACAGGTGGCACTTCTGGCTCCTTCACGACCAAGAACAAGATTATCAAAGCAACAAGCATGATGGCTGAAGTCGTCATGAAGGCAAGTACGGGACCAGCCTGCGCTGCCGACACACCTAATATTGCTCCAATGTTTGCGTCACTGATGCCGTATAACCACGGAGACACTCCAAAGGCATAGATTGCCCCAATCCCTCCCATGAGGTTGATGACACCATTGGCCTTGGAGCGGTGTTCTGATGAAACAACATCTGGCATCAGTGCAACCACAGGACCACGATACAGTGCCATTGCCACATTGAAGATCGTAATCATAGCTAGCATGAACCAGAAGCCAAATAGCGCCCAACCATATGCGATGAGGGTAAAGAATAGGGCGGCTATTGGAGTCCCGATCATGATGTAGGGCATTCGTCGGCCCCACTTTGTACGGGTCTTGTCTGATCTTGCTGAAATATATGGCTGCATGACCAATGCAAAGACGTTATCGAGAACCATAATTGCTCCGACAATCGTACTGACAATTGCTTCATATCCCATATCGATAATGAATGGACGGAGGAAATCAATCGGAAGATAGCTGTTGTATACACTCCAACTGACTCCTGTTGTAAAGAATCCTAGGCCTATTACAAAGACATAGAGCCATCTCATTGGAGCAGGCTCAGACTCAGGAACCACAGGTTCATCATAAGTTCGAACATCTTCATCCTCTGACAAAAGAATCTCTCCTTCAAGATGATTTAAGCACCAGACGCTTAGAGAACCAGTATTAGAAGTATATGGAGGATTGACTTCTCGTCGAATTAATGAGTTCCTTCTGCTTTCAAACGGGAAGCTAGATTAATGTCGAATGATTACTCTGGTGGAACAACAGCTTGATAACAAGTAAGCAAGGAAGACACTAAATGGAGGAGCTTTGTTGGAAATCAGAGAGATGCAGTCGACTGACATCGACTTCGCCCTTAGTCTTACCGACGATGAGGGTTGGTCGAGTATAAGGCGTGACTTTGAAGAGCTTCTTCTTTTCGATCAGCATGGATGCTTCATAGCAGAAGAAGATGGTATCTCAATTGGTATGGCCTGCGCGCTATCCTATGGGCCATTTGGCACGCTTGGGAATCTGATACTTGTTCGAGAGTATCGAGGAAGGCGCTATGGAACCAGACTCATGGAGCATGGATTAAAATACCTCAAGAGTAAGGGCGTCAAATTCACAATGCTAGATGCCGTGCCAAAAGCCGTTCCGCTCTATGAGAGATTGGGATTCAAGAAAGTATGTCGCTCCCTTAGACTTCGGGGTCGTGTCGAACCTACTGTTTCAGCAAAGGTTAGAACGTTAGAAGACAAGGACATGCTCCGAATTCTCTCAATCGATCGTGAGCAGTTTGGTGCAAATAGGTTCCTATTCCTTGGAAGCGCCCTCTCGTCAAATCCAGATTTGGGCCGATTACTCGAAGTCGATGGTCGAATTGCGGGATTCATGTTGGGAAGCAGGCGTCATGGCTTTGTCCGCTTGGCACCATGGATAATGTGCAGTCACTTTGAATTGGCCAAGTCACTTCTGAAGGACTTCGCAGTTCGTGTGGGTGGAAAAGAGATCAGAGCGGGCGTTCTTGAAACTAGTAGAAAAGCTGTGGCAGTCTTCAAGGATTCTGGGCTTTACCAAGAAAGCTTCTCATGGAGAATGGTCCATGGAAAAGAGAGAATGGAATTCTCTGACGGCATATTTGCAATTGGGTCTCCTATGCGAGGCTAGTTTTTCGTCCACGCTTCTGACGAATTCTGTCGATTCTCGTCCCGATGTCAACTCTTGATGCCTTATCAGCGAGTATTGGTGATATCATGAGAAACACAACAGCGAATGACCAGATTACCAACATGTCGACTAGGAGGTAAGTATAGGTCCCTTGAACAAACATCTCAATCATTGTGCGGTAGACATTAGAGAACGGGACATACTCGTTGAGCGCTCC
>JBHLQK010000141.1:0-8306 GCA_048884925.1 Candidatus Thorarchaeota archaeon | reverse complement strand
TTTTCTCTAGCTCTATCATCTATAATCTTCCGCATTGCTGCTTCCACGTCTTTTCCAAGTGGTTCGACAGTATGACTCGAGAGAATCTCCTTAACTTGTTCTTTTGCCCTTTGGAACATGTCTTTGGAGCCTCGCTTTTCCCATTCAGGTCGAGAAGCTCTTTCCGTCAATACAGGCTGCCATTGCTCCTCAAGCAAATGCTTCTTTGTAAATCTCAATGCCTCAGGAGTATTGAGGTAGTTTTTCTCGTGTCCAACTGCAGCTATAAGGTCAGCGGCAAGAGTTTCCTTTGTAACGCGCATCCCCTTGGCAATTCGCTTGACAGCTCCGCAGATTTCATTACTTATGCCGAATAATTCATAGCTGGCAGTAACTCCTGCCTCCACGATGCCGTACACTGCATCATGAACCACATCTGCGCCAGCCAGGGTTGCAACTAAAACATTGATGGTGTTCTCATAGACAGCCTGATGGTCAGGAATCTTTGAATCAATAACTCCAGCCGCACCATAGTAGGGTATGCCATAGAATCTAGCCATTTGAGTAAAGGCGGCATGAATCAATCCATTCTCTGGTGAGCCATAGGCTGCGGTACCGTACCGCTGATCAAGAATGGTTGCACATGAACCCCACATGATTGGTGTGCCAGGACCCACAAGCTGGGTCAAGACTACAATTGCATGGTTTTCGACAATCCCCTGGACAATTGTTCCAGCGAGAGTCACAGGGCTGCTTGCACTAGCAAGTGCCCCTGTACTAATGTCGAATGGTATTTTGTATTTCGCGCACTCTAGAATCATATCAATGATTTCTGGAGTGTATTTGAGAGGAGGAACATTGTTGAAGCCTGTATCAATAAAGGACGGGTTCTTGATGAATTCCTCCTCACCTCCTGCCGCAATCATGGACATCTTGATTACGTCTCTCCAGCCTTTAGGAGTCAATGCTACTAAACTAAGGTGTTTCTCTGCATTCTTGAACATGGCCAATGCCATCTCTTGTTCCCAGATGGTCTTTGATACATCCTGAGGGAGAATGTGTGGCTTGATGTAGTCTACAGTCGGATAGTAATCCGCAAGAAGTGTGAATTCCTCAAGGTCCTTAACCGTGGATAGCCTTCGTTCACCAGTTTCTAGGTCCAGTGTATAATGTGCTCCAAAGGCATTTGTGTAATATGAAGCTCCATCGCCAATGATGAAATCATGCTTCTTATTTCGTGATGCCATCAGATGTCTGCCAGGAGCTTTCTGCAAGGCGTTCTGCAAAAGGTGCTCAGGAATCTTCACAACTTTGGACTTATCATCCACGACTGCACCAGCTTCTTCAAGAATTCGCAATGCTTCATCATGTTGAATCATTACACCAACTTGTTCAAGGACCTCCATCGCTGCGACATGAATGTCCGATATTTCATTTCGACCTAGTAAATTGAACATGTAATTCCTCCTTTAGATCAATTGCCTCCCATAAGCTGCTTCACAAGATCCACGGCACTAACAGCATCTCCTGCCCAGCCATCCGCACCAATCTCTTCTGCCCATTCATTGGTTGTTGGAGCCCCTCCAATAATCACCTTGACTTTATCCTTTAGCCCTGCCTTGTCAAGCAGCTCAATTACTTCTTTCTGGGCTGGCATCGTTGCTGTAAGCAGAGAGGACAGACCCAAGATGTCAGGTGAGTGTTCCTTGACTTTCTCAACAAACACCTCCGAGGAAACGTCCTCGCCAATGTTGATGACTTCAAAGCCTTCAGCCTCCAAAAGAGTCGCCACTATGTCCTTGCCTATACTGTGAATATCACCATCCACTGTGCCGAGCAAGACCTTTCCAAGAGTCTTCATCTCAGCTTTCAAAGCTTTGATTTCAGGCAATAGGACCGACATTCCAGCTTTCATTGCATCACCTGCCATAATGAGTTCTACTAGGAATACCTCTCCTTTGCTGAATCTGTCTCCTACAGCCTTGACTCCTTTTGCCAACCCATTTGTGATTGCGTCCAGCGGGGGAATCTTCTCATCCAAAGACTTCCTTGCAAGGTCTTCACATTGTTCAGAATCTCCTTCAATAACTGCTAATTCGAGTTCCTCAAATATCGAGGGGGTCATATCATATCTCCTCCTCATTTCTCTTGATGGCATACTGGTTCTGCAGATTGCAGAAGCATGCACTCAACGCTTCACGCAACTTGGATAATTATTATTCCATCTTATATCTCTAGCCGTTCTTCTTAAACAATCTGAATTGATCACTACTTAGCTCACATTATGTTTTACACGTTGAGCAATAGTTCAGGGGCAAAAAAAAGAAGGGGGTGCCCGAGGGTTGTTAGTCCTCAGGCTGAAATGAATCTACTCAGGTGATAGTGACGTGTAGATTGCATCGATGTCTATGTCCTGTTTCTGTAAACGTCGCGCGAAATACACGAACCATAACGCCGAGAATCCATATTGGACGCACATCGAGATAATCGACAGGAATGCGGCTCCTTGGAAGAATCCAATCAGCAGGAACAATGATACTGGCAGGATGATAACGCCAAGTAACGACACTAATGCAAATCCTGCGATTTCTGGTTGTTGCCGTATACTTCCTTCGTATAACGGCCGTCTCATAAACGGCAGCTGTAACGCTGCCATTGATTGGAATATCATCTCGATGCCCCATAATCCCACTAACGAAGTGACTACGGCTAAGAAACCACTTAGTCCTGGCATTGCGTAAGCGAATGCAAACGGAGCTCCAAAGCAGAAGTAGTATAGGATAGCGTAGGTAGGCGTATGATGCTTCGAGAGCTTGCCAAAGAAGGATGGCATCATCCTATCAAGTGAAGCTTGGAAGAATCCTCTCGTCACCCATGCCATGTTTATTGGAGTAGCTGTAAGTCCAATAACTACTGGTGAAAGTAATATCCAGCCAGAGATAAATGGATTTGCAGCTAACGTCGCAGTGAATGTCCCTAAACCTCCTTGGAAGACTCCTGTTTGCGTCAGGTTTCCTGTACTCGCCGCCACGGCATATTCGCTGGAGAAAGTGCCAAAGACTCCTTGGAAGAGACCCGCACCTGCAGTGAGCAAACCTGCCAGGATAAGACCACCTACGAGCTGAGTCAGTACAAGATTCTTTGCCGGATCGGAAACCTCTCCACCATAGAGCAGAATCAGGTATGGCCAAGTCAATCCAATTGGCCAAACTGTTGCTAAAAGCGTCATTTCAATGCTGAACGCCGGCGCGGCATATCCTGCTGCGGCGGCAACTGTTTGCACTTCGGTATACGCTCCTGCACCCCATACTGCGTCCCAACGACTAGAGACAGCAGCTGTTGGTGTGCCAACTAGTACAAGTAGTGCCATTATCCAACCAATAGTTGAGAAGACACCTCCTGCCATTTGTATTCTTGGTTCCATCTTGAGTAACGGCCCGAAGTATGCAATCACTGAAAACAATGCCATTAACAATATAGAAACCGTAACAAGCACCATTGGGCTCTGTGTGGAGAAAGTAGCTCCAAGGCCTTGCATTGCGGCGTTATTAGTGACCGCGCCCCATTGAGCGAATGCGGCTCCCAAGAATACAAGAAAGAGGTAGAATTCACTTGTTTTTATAATGGGATTAGCTATTATTCCACGCCAAACTGCAATTGTCCCTGCAACTGGATTGAACCCTCGCGCAGAGATTTGATATAAGCCAGAAGAACGAGGCATTGCCATTGATAACAGGGTCATCATGAGGGTATATAGGAGCATGAAAAACATACCGATGCCCCAGGTTGCACCAGCGTTGATACCTGGGTACATGTCCTGTAATACACCTACAAATAGCCATTGATACGTTCCGAGACTTGCACCAATAATTGCAAACAGGGATGTCCATGTACCGAAATACTTGGTCAGCCCTGAAGTTGGCCTAAGAAAGAGTACGTCTTGTGACATCTAATCTCTCCCTCTATTTCTCTTAGGCTTCTCCGACTCCTAAATCAGAGAAGATGAATCGGCTATGTAGTTAATCCGCGTAATAAGAGTTTTTGTCTAATTTTAAAGGAATGGCAGGGAAGCTAAATCCGATTAGTTAAGATTCTAGCGACAGTCAATCTTCAGAAAACAATCTTGACCAAGTAGTATTTCCTCCACGGTCTTGGCTCCTTCACGACTTCGATATGGTCATAGTCCAAGAGTCCGATTCCAACCAAGTGCTCCTCTGGCTCTTCTTTCAACGTGAACAACGCCCGTCGTAATTCATTGATTAGACCTTGGACTGTGGATTGCAGTTCTTCAACTCGTAGGACTTGGGCCTCAGGATTATTCGCGAAGTATTCATCAATATGCTTTGCAATACGGGCGCCTATGAGAGATCTTCCTAGGAGGCCTATAATCATAGCAGAGAATGCAATGATCATCACATAAGGAGCAATAGTGCTTATGAAAGGCAAATTAGGTGCGATGAGGCCAACTATTAGTAAGATGAAAACAATGGGTATGGCTATCTGCCAGAATGCTTCTGTATAAGACTGATATTTTGCAAGACGAATTAGACGCGGATTGGAAGTTGGACCGCGTGCCATTTTGATAAGCCTTCTGCTCAGCTTTTTCCAGTTTTGGCCAAACGTACGACCAAGAGTGCCTTGTTCAACCATTTTTTCCACAAAGCTAAGATTGTAGAAGATATGAGACCGATACGCATCAATATGGTAGATTGCCTTGCGCACATCGTCAGTATCAATTTCGCCTGTGCGATAATCCTTGGATGTCTTTCTTGCCCGCCTCTTTCCTCCATTGTCGATGGACATTCTAAATCACCTACATAGAAATGCTACGCCGTCACGCTAACAGCTACCACTTCATCCCCAGACTTCTTGGGTAAATCAATCACGAACGCATTCAGCATTCCCTGAGTATATGCAGAACCCGGATTTACACAGAGTGTACGACCAATATGCTCCATTCCTGCGGATTCATGGATATGCCCATGAAGGCCAAGGAGAGGTTGGTACTTCTCGAAGGATTCACGAACGCTTTTGCTTCCAACAGGAACCATCTCTGGAGCACCATATCGCACCTTCACCTGCTGTTTGTCATCCAGTTTTGGGGCCAAATCAATCATAGTCCCGTATGGAGGAGCATGAAAGTTGCATAGAAGATCCTCATGCGAACTAACCCGGCCATACTCTTTCTCAAGCTTCTGCATTAATTCATCCTCAGGACACTCACGTGGTGTATCCCATGGTGTTGAATTCACCCACTCGCATGTTATCATCTGGTGCCTATCATCAAGATCCACAACAGTTTCAATTGATTGTGTGATTCTGCTGCTTCTCTTAATGAGGCTATCAATATCTTTAGCGTCATCGTTGCCAGGACTAACTACCACCATTACATCGCTTGGGACCCGCTCTTCAATTAGGCTAATCCAGTACTCCATTCGTTCAAGCATAAGCTTCTGAAAAAGGGATTTTACTTTATCCGGAGAAGATTGAAGCTCATCTAGCTCAGGTTCAGCTGTGAAGAACCAATAGAATCCCCGTTTCTCGTAAATATCTTTAGCCCGTTGGAGGTCTTTTTCTGACTTGTACTTCTCTTTTCGGCCCCAGGGAGATGACCACCAGACTCCTGGCTTTTCCTCAACAATCGGTACAACGGCCTTTCCGGTCAAGTCACCACACATCATGACAACATCACATTTATAGGCCTCATGGACTTTGACCATTTTTCGAAGTACTGGAACGCTTCCATGAGCATCACAGGAGAAGAAGACCCGGGTCAAGATTAAACCTCATAAAGCCAGCGGCCGAAATAGATATTTAAACGTTACAGAATTCTGGATTAGATTTGCTTAGATTTAGAAGTGTTGTTTATGGAAGGTGGCAAAAGCAATCACCAGGAGTTCGTTGATGAAGCTCTAAGAATAATAGAGGAGGCTGAAAAGCTAGGAATCATTCTTAGACTCATGGGAGCTATTGCAATCAGACTCCATAGCCCATCCTATGCATATCTTCATGACAAGCTTGGAAGGTATATCACAGATATCGACTACGTCGCTTATGAGAAGCAGTCATCCAAGATAGAGAAGTTCTTTGAGAGTCAAAATTACTCACGGAAATTGTTGTCATTTAGCTTTGCACTCGGAGGAAGAATGATTTTCACGAATAATGTTGATGGAAGACATGTTGATGTATTTCTTGATCGATTGGAGATGTGTCATAAGATTGAGTACAAGAAACGTCTTGAGATTGATAAGCCAACAGTTCCGCTTGCCGAGTTGCTGCTCCAAAAGATGCAAATCGTGAAGATCAGCCAGAAAGACATCATCGACACCACGATGCTGATTCTGGCGCATGAGATTGGTGAGAGTGATGAGAACACCCTTAATGCAAAATATGTCTCCGATATTCTATCAAAGGACTGGGGATTCTATCATACAGTTACAACCAACCTAGAGAGAGTCGCGACCCTAATGCAAGAGTTCGAAGTGCTTGACGAAAACGAGAAGAAAACCGTCAAAGACAGAATAAATGAGCTTCTTCGCATATTTGAGGATACGCCAAAGAGTAAGGGGTGGAAGATGCGCGCACGTGTTGGCACATCAAAGAAATGGTATAGGGATGTTGACACTCCCGCGAGTTAAGCTTGACAAGAACTCACTAGGTAATCGGAATGTACTCTGTTTACCGGTGCTTACATTTTTGCAGTATGGAGAAATTCATCTCTTCTTAGTGATTATTACAGTGCAGAAGTTATCGCTCCTTTGAAGACCGGTTTCTCCAACGTCAGGAGGAGTCTGTGTTTCGAGGTCGGGATTCCAGCCTTCAACGAAGCCATGGTCGAATAGTTCTAGAATAGGGCAGACGGTCTCTATGTAGTCCTCAGACAATCCCATCTCCACGAATGTTGGAACCAGCGTGGGTACAGGACACCTGCGCCAATGAATAACAGCCCTGTCTTCAGAGATTTCAACAATTTCAGGATTGAAAACCTTCGTTGTTCCAAAAAGCTCTCCCAATGTCTTTAGGTCGTTCTTTCCGACAGTCTTAGCTGCATTCTTGCCTGCAACGAATCCTGCATCATAGTTGGCCTGCTTGATTTCTTCTAGAATCTCTTCACCATATTTAGCAGGCAACCTATTAATGAAATATGAAACTATCAAGCATCTAGTAGCTATCTCCCCTGCAACAAGTTCGTTGCATAGTTCCCATGACAATTCATCATTTGACAACCTCTTCACCTCAATTCTTCATTCAGGTTGATCAGAAAACAATCTGGACCTTGATAGACTGGGATTTTCTCTTATCCAAAGCGACTTCAAAAGCCTCTGATGCGTTCTCAAGTGGATATTTGTGAGTTATCAGGGATTTTGCATCGATCTTCCCTGATTCCAGTAGTTCCAGGGATACTGCAAACTCCTTCAAATGGGTCCAATAGGCATATCCCCATGCACCTGTTAGTGTGACTTCTTTTGTAACAAGGCTGAACATGTTTATTGGTATGGGATTCAGGAAGATGCCAGTCGCGACAAGGGTACCGCGCCGCCTGAGCATATAAACTCCCTCATCTATAACTGGTGCATCTCCTCCAACCGCTTCAATGACTTTGTCAACACCTCGGCCAGCAGTCAATTCCATTATCCTTTCAACTGTATTCTCTTCCCGTGCATTTATGGTGGCTGTTACTCCAAAGCGTTCAGCAGCCTTGGTCTGAAACTCGTGTTTACCAGTGATATAGACCTCTCTGGCCCCAGCTGCCAAGGCACCCTGAGCTGCAAAAAGACCAATAGTCCCTGCACCGAGGATAGCGACTGAATCTTCATTTGACACCTCAGCTCGTTTGATTGCCCGCTCTGCAACTGTGATGCAGTCTAACATTGCTGCTTCTTCAAACGAGGTGTCCTCAGAAATCTTGAAGCACTTCTCCGCGGGTACAACACAGAATTCAGCAAGTCCTCCAAGGTAGTAGAACCCGATTAGTCCAGAACTCTCGCAGAGGTTGTACCAGCCAATTTTGCACCAGTCGCACTTACCACAATTGATGGTTGGCTCTACTACTACTCTATCCCCTACCTTGAGATCACCAACACCCTCACCAACCTCATGAACCTCTCCTGCAAGCTCATGTCCAGGAACATAAATCCCTTCGCCAAGCACAGAGGAAATCGGAATGAATGTCTTCTCTTTATAGAGGTGCAAGTCGCTACCGCAAATGCCAGCAGCCCGTACTCTAAGTACGACCCATCCAGGTTTGAGGTTCGGAACATCGATTTCCTCAACCCTGAGATCTCTGGGCCCATAGAGAATCCCAGCCTTCATTTTACTCAAATCAG
>JBHLQK010000140.1:0-8310 GCA_048884925.1 Candidatus Thorarchaeota archaeon | reverse complement strand
CTTCCTGAATGGGAACCAGAGAAAGTGGAGCGCAATCTGATTTTCGTGGGCTTAGTTGGAATGATTGATCCGGCACGAGAGGAGGTCCATGATGCAATCCGAATTAGTCTCGATGCAGGCATTAGACCCATTATGATAACGGGGGATCATGAACTCACCGCTCGAGCAATTGCTGTTGAAGTCGGACTCATCGAGAGAGATGGAAAAGTTGTGACAGGCGCAATGATTGAGAAGATGTCCGAGGACGAACTCAGAGAAATTGTCCATGATATTGATGTCTACGCAAGAGTCGCCCCAGACCATAAGCTTCGGATTGTGAACGCATTGAAGTTTCATAATGAAGTCGTTGCTATGACAGGAGATGGAGTAAATGATGCTCCTGCTGTGAAGACTGCAGATGTAGGTGTGTCAATGGGTGTTCGTGGAGCTGACGTTACCAAGGAGGCATCTGATGTTATACTCACAGATGATAACTTTGCAACTATTGTCACTGCCGTGGAGAAGGGACGGGAGATATATTCCAACATCCGTAAGTTTGTCCGGTTTCTATTAGCAGCCAACTTTGACGAGATTTTTCTCATCTTCACCATTATAATGATAGGACTGCCTCTACCAATTACACCCATCCAGATACTCTGGCTTAATTTGGCTACTGATGGCTTCCCAGCGCTTGCTCTAGGAGTCGATCCTCCTGAGGAAGGTGTCATGGACCGACCTCCACGCGCGCCCGGAAAGAAGATGATGGATCGTGGCATGATTATGTTTGTAGTGATTGCAGGATTCATCGCATTTGTGGCTTCAGCATTTGTCTTTCTATTGTCTCTGACGATTTATGGTGGATGGATTCCTGGAATCACTGGTCCTCTTGTGGATTGGGAGCTCGCACCTTGGAGTGGAGTCTTGACACATGCTCGTACTGCAGTATTTGCAAGTGTAGTGACTTTCGAATTATTCTTTGTGTGGAACTGTAGGGATGAGTATAAACCTGTGTGGAAGACTCATATAACGCGCTCAAGAGCACTTCTAGGCGCAGTGGCACTTTCCGTTCTCTTGACTCTCGCTACAATATACTTGCCATTCATGTGGCCCTTATTCCAAACGATGCCACTTACTCTGGCTGATTGGGGCATCATTCTAATGACTAGCATACCTGCACTTCTTATCCCGCCGCATATTATCTTCGGGCATAGAAAAGAAAACACGAACTAGGAAGGCAGGCGCTTCTGAAGCCATCCGTACATGTCAGTCAGGACCATATCCTTCTCGGGCTCTTCGTGTAGCTCATGATAGAGCCCATCATACATCCTGAAGGTCTTGTCCTTGGACGCAATCGATTCGTAAAATTGTTTGCTTCCTTCAGGAGAGATGAGCTTGTCTTCGCCTGCCTGCTGATAGAAGACTGGAAGTACAATCCTGTCCCCTTCTTTGAAGGTCTGTTCTGATGCCTTCAGAGCCTCTATTCCTAATCTAGCTGTGACTCCCTCAAATCTGAGTGGGTCGGTTTCATGTCGTTTGATTGTCTCTTGATTGCGTGACCCATCAGCAAGATCTACTTCACCCTCGAAGTACATCTTAACATTCAGGAGTGAGAGGAACCTCGCAAAGAACCTTTTGACTGGGTTGATGTTCAGCGACTGAGCTACAGCCGGACACTGAAGAAGAATCCCATCAACGGTTCTTGGGTATGCCATGACATATCGAAGAACCATGAGACCTCCGAGTGATGCTCCAAAGAGATACGTCAGTTTGTTGAGGAATCGATCCTTTACCTGCATGACGAGGTTCTGAATGTCTTCTATATATTCATTAAAACGCATCACGTGACCCTTCTGACCCTCAAAATGCCCAAAACCTCGCATGTCGGGAGCATAGACTGCAATTCCTTTCTCAGCCATGAACTCTCCGATTGTTGCCAGATCGAGTCCATGGCTGCCTAGGCCATGAATAGCAATCATCAATGCTCGAGGTTTCTCATTATCAGGAATCCACGAAGCCATGAACATGCGAGTGCCATCAAATCCAACATACTTGTTTTCCTTGAATTTCATGGGAAGTCACTACAAAGGACTAAGTCTTGGCACTATTAATGTTGCCACAAAAATGGGGGCAGGAGTGACCCGCAGACTGTCACTCCTTTCTATAATCTAAAACTTGTTTGGAACTGGTTTCTCACCAGAGTAGTCATAGAAGCCTTTGCCAGACTTCCTTCCAAGCCAACCAGCACGGACCATCTTCCTTAGGAGTGCCGGTGCCCTGTACTTGCTGTCCTTGAACTCATCAACAAAGTAATCCGAGATATATAACGCTGTATCGAGACCTACAAAGTCAAGCAAGGTCAATGGTCCCATGGGCCAGTTCAGACCCATCTTTATTGCTTTGTCCATGTCCTCCACTGTTGCTATACCTTCCTGGATGGCAAAGACTGCTTCATTCAACGCTGGAACCAGCAACCGATTGACTGCGAATCCGGGTGCCTCATTGACTAATACTGTTTCTTTGCCAATCTTCTTGGATACCTCTTCAATCACTCTGACAGTCGAATCATCTGTGGCTTGACCTTTGATAATCTCAACTAGCCCCATGACTGGTACTGGATTGAAGAAGTGCATACCAATGAATAAGTTGGCTCGTTCGGTGACAGCGGCCATCTGAGTGATGCTAATGCTGGATGTGTTTGATGCTAAGATGGCATGCTTCGGAGCTGCCTCATCAACGTCCTTCCATGTGTCGAGTTTTAGCTTGACTATCTCTGGTATGGCCTCGATGACAAGGTCTGCATCTTTGACAGCTTCCTTCAAGTCTAGAACGCCTTCAATTCTTCCCAGCGCAGCATCAATCTCTTCTTGAGTTATCTTACCCTTGGTGAGACCTCTCTCAAGGTTCTTTTTGATGATGGCCATTCCTTTGTCTATGAACTTCTGATCGATGTCCCTCATTATAACATCGTAGCCAGCCTGTGCACAGACTTGGGCTATGCCATTGCCCATCTGCCCTGCGCCTAGAACTGCAATCTTCCTAATCTCCATTATTTCCGACCTCTCGATGATAGTTTGTCTGTTTCTGGCTCGGCCAGAGGTGTGTAATATGTCTGTTGCTGTATCGGGCACAATCTGATTGACATCCTCCATCGTTAGTCTTATTTCACACAGTAATCGAGCAACAGGATAACAGGTGGAATATGTGGACGACATAATGTGGGACAGCAGTCTATCAGTTGGAGTTGACTTGATTGATGAACAGCATAAGATGCTGATTGAACGTATCAGCAATCTTTCAAAGGCAGTAGAGAAGCACTTGGGTCACACCAAAATCATAGAGACTCTTCTGTTCATGAAAGAGTATACTAACTTCCATTTCTCCACTGAGGAGAGGTATATGCATGAGCTTGATTATCCTGCAATGGACAACCATCTGAAACAGCATCAGGAGTTCAAGGCTATGGTGAGGACTTTGGAAGAAGATTTCAAGGAAGATGGTGCCACGAAGGTCGTCAGCAAATCCATCAATACGTTTCTGGGCAACTGGCTAGTAAATCACATCAAAGTGGTTGATGTGAATTTTGGCAAGTTTCTCAGGGACAAGGGTGTCGAAATGACTGAATGATGCATCCTGAGATGTGATGGTATGGCAACCATAATGTCAGTTTTCCCGGTAATCGCGACTATCGTTGCGGCTGTTTTCGCTTGCTCAGTGTTCCAACAATGGAGAAGAAGAAAGAGAGTCTATCAACTGATTTGGTTCATCTCATTGGCTATGTTTGTAGTTAGTGCTGCCTTCGAAGCCATATCAGAATTCCTAGGTTGGAGTATTCCTATGTACCGAGTATATCTTGTCCTCTCCGCATCACAAGTAGCTATCATGGGAGCAGGAGCGCTTTACCTGATACTTGCTAAGAATGTGTTCACCACCAAGGGTTTCCTAGCAATCGATGTGATTCTCCTTGGTATCGTTGCTTTCTTCTCTTGGATGATGACATTGAGTTCAATAACTGATTACTCGGCTCTAATGTTAGGTGCGATGGAGTATCCTGTTGCAGGGATTGGCACCTACAGCGTTCTTGCTGTCCTAGGCTTTGCGCTAGGGCGGAAAATGGAGCCAAATCGAAAGAAGATGCTTCATGGGCACGTATACATCTCTTTTGCAATAATCTTGACGTTATGGATGGGTGCTTATGCAGCTGTGGCTTCGGTTGATTCAGACGCCTTTGTTGGAGGTTTTGCGGTCGCCGGTCATGCAATGGCGCAACATGTAAGGAATTTCTCTCCACTATTGTCAGTGACAGGTGGATTCCTCCTTATAGGTGCCGCATTCTTCTCGTTTATTAAAACCCGGTTCACATTCAATCTTTGGATTGCATTGGGCGGTTTGGCAATTGCATTAGCTGGATCTATTGCTAGAGGTGGCGCAGAGTTCGGAAACATTCTCTATATCGGTGAGGCTATTGGTGTGATTCTACTCACTAAGGGATTCATTGATTCTGACAAGGTGATACTTGAAAGAGCAGGGCGCATCAAATCATCTGAGTCTGGTGGGATTCCAGTAACTAACGGAGAGAGTATGAGTGAATAACCAAGAAAAACAGCCGTCAAATAAATCAATTCAGAGAAACGGCACAAAGATGATTCTATTCACTGGTGTCCTCACTTTTCTGACTATAACTGCAGCAGCTCTTCTTCATGTCAATCAACCAGAATTCATCCTTGACCGTTTCCCTGGAATCTCAAATCTAGAATATTCACTCTTCGATGTGATGCTATATGCAGCATACCTGATTTTCGGGATTGTTACAGGAGCACTATCAGACAGATGGTCACGACGCAGGATTTTCGTGATTTTGGGCGCCTCCGGTTCAATAGTCTTCTACTTTCTTATGACAACCACGCTCTCATATCCCCTTCTCCTAACTTACAGATTCCTTCAAGGCGCATTTACGGTCATGGTGTGGCAATCTTTCATGACTCTAGCTCTTGACTTCTCCAATGCTCAGAGTCGGGGGAAACACATGGGGATATTTGGAGCTCTATTGGCATCATCATTCGGATTCGGCCCTGCAATTGGGGGAATCCTGGCGACTATTGGCGTGTTTGTTCCTTACTACGCGGCAGCAGCTCTCAATGCTATAGTCTTAATTATGACAATTGGAGGTCTTAGAGATCCACCGACACCTATGAGGAGGCCCAGCATTGCTCAAAGCCTGCTGGTTTTGAAACGATATCCCAAGCTTTCAATTCCTATCACATTCAACTTCGTTGATAGATTACACATGGGTTTCATTCTTGTCGCCCTCCCACTGTTTCTCTCATCGGTTCTAGGTCTCCCAGAATCACTTAGAGGAATGGCTCTCGCAATTTTCGCAATGCCTTTCATAATACTTCAATACCCGATGGGCAAGCTCTCAGACAAATATGGTCGATATCCAATCCTTATTATCGGAAGTGTCCCTTACGGCATTGTTCTTGCGGTCCTTGGACTCATTGGAGCGTTAGGCTTCTTACCTCTCCTCATAGGTCTAGTTTTTTTGGGCATATTTTCCGGAATTACCGCTCCATCGGCACTTGCACTGGTTGGTGATGCCTCGAATACTGAAGACTCGGCAATGGCTATGAGTCTGTTCAACTTCTCAGGCAATTTGGGAGTCACAGTGGGTCCCCTGATTCTTGGATACTTTCTACTCATTTCTGACTTTTTCACAACCTTCCTTGTTGCAGGAATCATTGAGTTGGTTTCACTGTTGGCAATAATTATCTCCATCAAACTTGTGTTTAATGAGACCCTTGGACCAGACCATCATGATTTGGTATCTCAATCGATCGCTACCCAATGAGATGATAGTAAATGGCAACGAGAATAGTTTTGGCAATGCACGGAATGCCTGCAAATGATTTCCCGGATGATGAGGTTGTCGAGCTTGTTCGGCTCCATCGAATCGTAGAGATCGCAGTGGACCATGTCAATGCTGATATGAAAAAACGCTACCGCGAATTGGATTCCAAAGTGAGGAATTGGAAACGAACACCAGATAATGACCCTTTCTGGGCATCATCAAGAAGATTAGCGGATGAACTACGGAATGCAACTGGTTTGGAGGTCCATGTGGGGTTCAATGAGTTCTGTAGCCCAACTCTGGAAAATGCCATAGATAGTGCAGCGAGCGCAGGAGCGAAGAGGGTAATCGTTGTCACTCCTATGATGACTCCTGGCGGTGAGCATTCTGAGGAAGACATTCCTGAAGCGATCTCTTCAGCTAAAAGGCGGTTTGAGGGAGTTGAATTCATTTATGCATGGCCTTTTCCCATAGAAGATGTTGTGGTCTTCTTAACAGATCAGATTTCCAAGTTCCAGCATTTAGAAATATAGTCACATGTTGTGACTCCATTCCGTGACCCTCTGATGTGGCTCCGCTATATATACTGATTCTGAGTGGCTACTGTTGTGAACTATTATGGCTCTAGCAACTAACTCAAGAACAACGAACTCTCCGAAAAGAAAGCATCCTAATGTCCTCTCCACAAGGGCACTAGCTGAGGCTTACCTCTATAAAATGTGAGCAGTGAGATCAAATATGTGTGCCTTTGGGGGAATGGTTCATGTCGGGGACGTATCATGATGATAAAGCGTTAACACTCAACCGTAAAAATATTAATGGTTTGGTTGCCAAACCTTTATATGGATTTGGCTTAACTCTCAAACCAGCATTGGCAAGCATGCAGTCTTTGGAGTACTCCGGATGGTCACCCAGTGGCCAAAACTCTGGTCACTTTCGCCCATTAGCAGCATATACTGTGACCAGCCTAGATATCCCCGAGGCAACTATAATGGCCAAGAACCACGACTGTGTTGCCGCCGGTGCGGCTCAAGATATTGAAATGCCCTCCCAGGCGGCTGCTAATGGGCATACCCAGCTCGAAAGAGTATTTACGATCAAAACGGGATCGCGAGGTCCCAAGACAGTTGTGGTAGATACCGCAAATAAAACTCCTATCTCCGTTGTAGCGCTCTCGGGGTCGGGTCCCGGGGGCGCTGCAGCATACACCGCTGAGTGAAATGCCATGATTTCGAAAGTGCCACATCTTGTTTCTGCTTTCTCTATTCGTGTTGTACATGATTGATTGAGGGTTAATATATGAGCAGACTAGCAAATGCCATCGGATTGCCAGATGCCAATGAGAAGGTCCTTCGACTAGCTAGGGTATTGATGTTTCTAGGTCCTTTGGCAAACTTCACTTTCGTTATGAGCACGACCTTCTACCTAATCTTCGTTGCTGAAGCCTTGGGTGGAGGTGACTATATTCTCGGCTTGCCCCTAGTAGCGACTCTCATCGTAATCCAAATGGCAGTCCAGTTGGTTCTAGATTATCCGACAGGCGCTATCGGCGACTGGATCGGCCAGCGATACATTATGGCTTCAGCCACATTCTGCTATGCGGCTGCATTCTGGCTTGTGTCCATAGTAACGCCTTTGACCCCTTTCTGGTTTCTTGTAGTGATCTATGTGATTCAGGGTCTCGGGAACTCGCAGATGAGTGGAGCGTTCAATACCTGGTTTGACAATAACTACAGAGTTGCCATGCCAGGAGACTCGGATAGGAAACAATATGGTATGTTCTGGGGTAGAGTGGGCGGAATCATGCAGGTCGTGTCAACTGCAGCTCTAATTCCTGGGAGCATCCTCGCGGCAGTTTTCGGAAGAGCCTGGGTGTTTCAACTGCAGGCTATTTTGGCATTGATTCTGACAGTGATCGCATTCAGGTATATCACTGACTTTCCAGAGGTCCAAGCGGCTCGTCAAGAGCGACCAACAATGAGTGGGTATGCTAAGATCCTCAAGGATGGAGTGGGCTACTTATGGAGTGAGCCCTTTGTCAGGTACGTAGTCATTGGTTCCATGCTAGTCGCCAGTTCCATCATGGTGTGGGGAAATCTAATCTTGTTCCCCATGTACTTCCTGTATCTCATCACCGATGTTGCAGTTGCAAGTTTTCGAACTCTCTTATTCATCCCAGGCATAGTTTCACAGGAGCGGTCAGGGGTTTGGTCTAGGCGATTTGAGCCAAAGAAGTGGATTCCAAGGTTCCGGCTCATTCAAACCTGCGGCTTTGTGTTCTTCTGGGTTTTCTCAATCATAATGTTTCTATTACCTCCAGCAATCAATGGTGGCCCAATGCTTAGCGTGGTATTACCCATTGCTAATGTGGAGCTAATGCAGATACCGCTAGGTAATCTCTTACCAGTCGTTCTCATCTTCTTCACTTTCACTCTAACTGGATTCTTCGGTGGATTTGCTGAGATACTCACTCAGCGTGAGCTACT
>JBHLQK010000139.1:0-8420 GCA_048884925.1 Candidatus Thorarchaeota archaeon | reverse complement strand
TACTCGCATCCCTTTCAATCTCTCCTCACGAATATCTCCTTATCCAGGCTTGAGATACGTTCACAGCCCTTCTTGGTAATACGGTAGCAGTCTTCAATACCGATAAGACCAAGGTCCTTGAAGTTCTGCCAGATCTCGACGTCCATCACCATGCCCTCCTCAAACAGAAAGTCAGCCTTGCCCATTCGAGAGAAGATTTGCGCCTCCTCACATTCAAGGCCAATACTATGACATGTGATAATGGGCCTCACACCTGGTTTTAACGGTCGGTGGAACTTCATGGTGGCCTTGTAGACCTCGTTCGGGTCTGTTCCCGGTTTAATCTGGTCGACACAGAACTCTTGGACCTTTATCATCCGTTCAACGACCTCATCAACGCCCTCTGGAATCTCTCCGATCACGACATGTCGACTGACATCAGAGACATACCCCTTCCAGACTGCTCCGATATCCAGACGTGTGATATCTCCCCTTCTCATCACAGTGCCCACACCTGGGGCTTCAGGGTCTGCAGAACCAATGCCGATAGTAAGATGGTCCCATCCCTCTGCTCCCTCCTCTACGATTGTCCTCCGCGCGATCTTGAGCAAGTCATAGTCTGTTATACCATCATAGACTCCCTCAATAATCTGCTCGATTGCCTTCTCTGCAATTGCGGTTGACCTCTTTATCCTCTCCTGCTCCTCTTTCGACTTTACAAGGCGCATCTTGAGGAATGCATCATCTCCATCGATGAACTTCAAACCGGGGAAGTTGGATACTAGATAGTCCGCCTGATACCTTGGCATCAATGATTCCAACCCCACAGTCTTTCCGCTCTCGACTCCCCACTCTACTAGTTTGTCAGATACCAGTTTCATCGTCTGCTGTGGTGATATGATGCCTGTGGCATCCTTGACCCAAGAGAACTTGTCAAGGCTAGAAAACACCATCCAGTAAAAGAGGCTGACCTCACCATCCCTTCGGATGAGGGCGATATATGGAAACTGATTCTTCAGCACCCAAAGGATGGGATTGTTTGCCACATGCAGGGTGGGAAGGCCTGTTGTATAGAACACATTCACATCTGTAGACGCTACGAGAACATCAATATCCAGTGCGTCAAGAATGCCAGCTGCACGTTTCTTGTCAAACCCAATTGGTTTCATGGGAATCACTCATATCATTCATCGAGCAGGTCCATGAACACCTCGAGCTTCTGGAGATCAGCCATATTCCCGCTAAGTTTCAATTCACCCATCATGAAGGTCTCCATTGGGTCAATCTCCCCATTGCAGATTCCAAGAAGTAGGTCAGACTCAACGGTGAGGCTCATCTCAGGATTATCCACAGCACCCTCCACAAGTCGCGCCTTGTTTGTCCCATCGAAAATCATCTGGACCGAGAAGCCTAGGTCTTCAACAACAATCAGGAAGGTCTTCTTGAACCCCTCAAATTGCTCTGCCACAGCAGCATCGTTCTCAAGCAGTTCGACCCATCTCTGAAGGGCCTTCATTATCTCATCTCTCTTGGCCACGCTATCTCTCCCTTCTGTGGAATTGTTACCCGTCATACCCCGTTACGGGCTATTTAGGTCTTCGTAGATTCCGCATGAGCTGTTGCTATCCCACAGCAATGTCTTCTCATTTTATCGATTCAAGAGCGACTTGACGCCTACCAAGGAGGAATGAGCTCATTACAATCAAGCCCACACCTGCAAAGAAGAGGACAAGTGATAGGGCAGTTGGAGGCGACAAGAAGAATATCAGGAGGAAGACAAACCCCGGTATGATCTGAATTGGGACCTGTTGTATTGGGATAATCAGATTCGCCTGTCCAGACAGAAATGCACTTTGCAGTGTTGCAAGTGCGAATATGTTGTCCAAGACCAAGATAACAGCAGAGATTGAGAAGAGCCCGAGCTCAAGGAGAATGAATGTTCCATCAAAGACATGCACAATTGTCCCCATCAGAATTGCTATCCAGTAGTTTGACATTGCAATGAAAAGCCCTGACATTAGTGCTCTTGCCACTGCTCGTATCTTCTTCCACCTACGTTGTGAAGCCTCAAGAATGACTATCATCACTATGATTGCAGAAGTGAATAGTGCAACTCGTATCAGGAATCCAATTTCTAGAAAATCGAATACAACGATGTCAATTACCAGCTCGCTGAAGGCAATGGTGAAGATTGCCCCCATTATCAGGGTAATTCCAACAATCTCCGTACGAGTCAAGGACTCGCCAATGAGTTTCACCGACCCGATTGCGAGGACAATGAGTCCCACTGCCATGAGCCCAGGTATCAGCGCAGGTCCAATATAGACCTGGGCCAGCATGAAGAAGACAGTCCCAATGGCGAGCTGAAAAATGAGTCCCGCAAGCCACATAGGGTGCTTCACTAGGGAACGAAAGAACCTCTGTTCCTTGGCTTCAGAGGGCAGGTCATTGACCACCTTCTTCTGAAGAAGTGTCCCCACATTATTGCTTATCCCTGAGGCAATGGCGAGGAGCACGCCATAGAGATACGACATGAGCAATCCATGACTCCAGTTGTAATTGACCCCGTATCTTCAAGCATGTCTTAAGGATTCTCATCCCCGAGATAGAGGCAAGCCTTATGCCACGGTTCGTCCATTATTATGTCATGGATCGCGTGAGGTTTGGAGTCATTGGATGTGGTAACGCGGCCTCATTCCACGTTCTCCCTTTCAAGAGGCTTGAAGACTCGAAAGTACATTACGTAGCTGCCTATGATGTGAATGAGAAAGCTGTGCTGGGCTTCTCAAAGCGGCATGGCTTGACACCCTACACGGACTTTGACGAGTTTCTGCAGAGTGATATTGATGCTGTGCTTATCGCTGCTCCACACAATCTGCATGCTCAGCTCACAAAGGCAGCCGCAGAAGCTGGAAAGCATGTCCTCTGTGAGAAACCTATGGCGACCACACTAGAGGAGTGTGACGAAATGATTTTGGCTGCGAAAGGAGCTGGGGTAAAGCTCATGGTGGCTGAGAACCATCGTTTTCTCCCTGCGCACCAACTCATCAAAGATGCACTCGACGGCGGACTGATCGGTGATGTGTTCCTCGGCCGGGCGTATGAGGGAGCCTTTTGTCCTCACGAGCAGTTTCTCGACCTGAAGTCCTGGCATTTTACGTACGAACAGGGAGGTGGTGGAGTGGTTGCAGATCAGGGTGTCCATAAGTTCTCAACTCTCAATTGGATGTTAGGAGAGATAGACTCAGTACAATGCTGGTTGGGGAAGGCACTAAACTCACCTCCGGAGAAGGGTGAGGACAATGCAATAGTCCTCCTTCGTTACAAACAAGGCGCGATGATTACAGTGGACCTATCGTCCATCACTGTTCATCCGCTAACCAATAGGCTCGAGCTGCACGGGACTCAGGGTACAATACTAGAAGACCATGCTTGGGAACATCCTGTTCAGATCTTCTCATCACATGACGGTGCCCAACAGAAGGGGGCTTTCTACAGTCCTGAAGTGGAGCATGGACCATATCCTAAATATTACTTGATATCTGCTCGTTGTGAAGACACACACTTTGCTGAATGCATTGTCAATAACACTAATCCCGAGTTCACTCCTGCCCAGTCTCGAGATGCTGTTGCAATCACCCTTCTCGCCTATCTCTCAGCCAAGGAAGCAAGAACTGCAACCATGGAGGAACTGGAAGCGGTTAAGCGAACTGAAGGAACAAAGAGCATCCTTAAGGATCTTGGAAAAGTGACGCAACAAAACTACGCCAACTTGAGATGGAGATAGACATGTTGGGGTGGAGTGACCGTGGCAAAATACGTTTTCTTTCAGGCGCACCCTGATGATCTTGATATTAATTGTCCACACCTAATGCATCACCTAGCGCGAAAAGGACACGAGATCAGGATAGCTTCAGTTACGAAAGGCGAGTTTGGGCTCCCTGGACCAGAATATGACCATCTCAAAGGTGACTTCTTGGTCAAGATTAGGGAGAACGAGATGGCCAATGCATGCGCGATTCATGGAATTCCCAGAGGGAATATCGACTACCTCGGATATATCGATGGCTTCGTGACTCTGAACAGAGGCTTCGCTGACCATATCACCAGATACCTCAAGCAGCACAGACCCGATGTGGTGGTCGCACCTGAGGGTCTCTATGCATGGTACTATCACATGGACCATCTCAACACAGGTCGTGCAGTCTTCTACGTCATCAACAAAGGTCATCTCGATCATTCACCGAATCTCTACTTCTACGACTCATTGAGTCCAAATACTTTCTTTCCAATCCGGATTGAGGACATGGAGGTTGCAGACAGGGTGATAGACTGTCATAGGACACAGTGGTGGATAATGTCCAATATGCGTCATCTTGTACGCCCCGTACGTCTATTAGGGGGTCTTAGAGTCAGTGGATGGAAGTATGCCGAGCCTTATCGACGCATCTTCTTTGATGAGCAGCTCGATAGGAAGCATAGACCGGGTCCTATAATTCAAGGTTTCACTCATTTCATGTCCGGAATTCCTTTCTTTCAGGCTAAGTACCCTCAGTCCATCCTTGAGGAGAGGAAGAAGAAAGTACGATAATGTCTGTCAAAATGAATATCTGAGCGAGAAGGTTCTACTAATCAAAGCGTGGGGATAAGAATGCGTCTAAGTATAGATGGAGAATGGTTTGTCGACGATAAAGGCAGGAAAGTCCTTCTTCGAGGAGTGAACCTGTCCGGTAGCTCAAAGATGCCTGCCAGACCCAACGGTGCGACTCACATAAAGACAGACTTTCGTGACCACAGAGATGTTTCCTTTGTTGGTCGTCCATTCCCTCTGAAAGAGGCTGATGAGCATTTAAGACGCATAAAACACTGGGGCTTCAATGCAATTCGGTTCCTTCTCACATGGGAAGCCATTGAGCACGCAGGGCCGGGAGAATATGATACAGAATACCTTGACTATGTCGAAGAGGTCATCAAACGTGCCGACTCCCATGAACTTCATGTGATAATGGACCCTCACCAAGATGTCTGGAGCCGTATGTCTGGGGGAGATGGCGCGCCCGGCTGGACGTTTGAGGTTGTGGGAATAGACTTCAGTAAGTTCGATGAAACCGGTGCAGCCACACTCATGCAGCATCGATTCGACCCGACTGTTCCAAAAGCCTTCGGACCGTTGAGCTGGAGCCAGAATCGAGTCGCATTTGCCTCCTCCACGATGTGGACCCTATTCTTTGGTGGAGAAAAGTTCGCCCCCTCCTGCATCGTGAGTGGAACGAGCGCTCAGACATTTCTGCAGGAGCATTATACGAATGCCTTGGCACAGGTGGCCAGGCGAGTTCGAGACCTTGACTGTGTTCTTGGGTTTGAACCGATTAATGAGCCAAATCAAGGATGGATTGGTACTCTGGTCGATGGGTCGGACTGTGACCTGGGGGAGGTTCTGGGGCATGCCTACACTCCAATTGATGCAATGCTCACTGCATCAGGTTATTCTCGTGAGATATCGTTCCGCGAGGTCAAACGCCTTGGCATCAAAGAAACCCGACGTGATCTCATTAACCCAGACGGCGTTTCAGTATGGTTCGATGGCTCCAAAGACATATGGAGGAATGAAGGAGTATGGACTATTGACAAGAATGGAGTGCCCCAAATCTTGCGGAATGACCACTTCACAGGTACGGACTTCTATCAAGACCACCTTTCTCCCTTCTTCTTCTTCTTCTCTGATAGAATCCGGGGTGTCTTTCCTGAGTCCATAATCTTTGTGGAGGCTCCATTTGAACCGATACTGAAGGGTCAGGTGAGGGAGTTTGAGGTCCCACCCAACTCTGTGCATGCCCCTCACTGGTTCGACGTTGCAACCATGGGCATGAAACGATTCATGGGGAAGGCGAGCTATGATATCATGAAGGGGACTACAGTCATTGGCGGCGGCAGGATACGAAAGATGTTCACAGAGCAGCTCGAGGCGCTCAAGATTTTCACTAAGAGGATTGCAGGAGAAACTCCTACTGTAATAGGTGAGATAGCTCTCTGCTTCGATCTTGATAAGAAGAAGGCGTATGAGGAGTTCCAGAAGAATCCTGATGGTGCATGGAAGACCCATATTCAAGCCTTGAATACGTACTATCAGAGTCTAGACAAGAATCTACTACACGCCTTCCACTGGAACTACACCCCGGACAACGATAACACATGGGGTGATCAATGGAACTTAGAGGACTTCTCTATCTTCAGCAAAGACCAAAGAACAGACCTGACAGACATAGACAGTGGGGGGCGGGCAATCCAGGGATTCTGCCGGCCGAGGTTCCTTCATCTCGCTGGAACACCTCACTTCATGGAGTTTGACCTCAAGGGCGGCTCATTTCATATCGAGTTCGATGGCAATCCCGCTATCTCAGCGCATACCGCTCTCTATATTCCAAGAGTCCAATTTCCGATGGGTTTCACGATAGAGACCGTCAATACAGAAGTTGAGCATGATGCTGAGAACCAACTCCTCCTAGTCCATCCTATTGCGGAGGGGGCCTGCTCTGTCACAGTGAGAAGGAAAGGCCAGTTTCATATAGATCTGGACGAAGAGGAAATGCCGGAGAATTGAACAACTAACATTTTCAGCTAGATAGACCATGATATTTTGGAGTCATTTCAAGTCTGAACATCAATGTCTTCTGACTTGCCTATGATCGATTCAAGTTCTCCGAGGGGTGCAGCACGAAGAGTGAAATCCTCATTGAACCCTCCATTTAGATAGACACTCACGCCCGAATATCTCACGAGATTAGATGACTACTAGAATCCATGACGATTTTCTATCTGTTCACGCCAGACCTACTGGTCAGCTGAGAGATACTCAGGTCAATGCCAGGAGGTCAGTGTCTAACCGTAAGTCATGAGCGCCTCTCTAAGAATCCAATGGCGAAGTACGAATATAGAGAAGAAAGAAAGGCAGTACATGCGAAGATAACCAGGATAGCTGCTATGCTCCAGCCTACTCCCAAAAGGGCGGCGGTTCCAAAGGATCCGATTGCTATCGCCGTGTCTCCACCAGCAGAATACATAGCCATCCCTTTGGCTTCAGATTCCACAGAGACCACGGAAACATATGAGTTGAGAGCAATGTTGGCCATAGCTAGCCCAAATCCTACTGCCAGAGCGGATGCCACATAGCCAAATGCCCCACTAAACAGGACAAGGAATGAGACACCTCCCACAGTGATAAGAGCCCCAACTGTGGCTGTCTGTCCATATCGAGAACTGCCGGTCCAAACACCCCCCGCCGTTGAACCGATGATTTGGGCAAACGCAAAGACTGAGAAGAAGACCCCTGGGTTCTCGATTCCATTGAGAGCGGCAATCTCAGGCGAGTAGCTTAGCAGTACTCCAAGCGCCATGAAAAGCATAGATGCCGAGAGTGTGGGTGCAAGGACGGTTCTGTCAGCGATGCCTGACATTGGAATATCGTGGGTGACTGCAACTGGACTTGTTCTCCACGTGTAGATGGATAGGCTCGTGCTGACGCCGCTGATTCCTGCGGCCATGATAAAGGACAGCTGAAAGACCTCCAATGTCTTAATGGCAACCAGCCAGCTCCCAAATGCCGGAAATATCAGAAGGCTGATTGAACCGAATCCATTGAGATATCCGAGAGCTCCGCTTACTCTCGAACTTTCCGTGTTCTCCGCAATCATTGTGAGGACTGTAACAGTAGAGAGCGCCCATCCAAAGCCCTGCACCGCTCTTATGAAGAATATTACCAATATGCTCGTGGTCAGAGGATATGCAGCCAAGATTATGGTCAGGATGCTGTTCCCAATTACTAGGGCAACCGCATCATCTATTCTTTCAAGTATGTGTCCTGAGATGAACCTGGAGATGACAGCAGTAAGGGTGAAGATTCCAAATGAAGTTCCCAAAGCGCTTGGGTCGCTGGATAGCAGGAGGATATAGTCCTGAAGCGCAGTCAGCACTGTGTTGTAGGCTGAGAAGAGAACAAACGCTATTGCAATCACTATTTTTGTTGTTCGTGAGAGAGGTACTGCTGTCTGCATCAGAATCAATCACTAGGCCTTGGAAAAAACGCTCTAGTTATAGCGTTGCTGGCGATGTGCGTCCTATGTCCTCTCTCCGTGCCTCACGAATTTCGATTGATCTCACAGGTGTTAGAAAATGTTCGAGGTACTTATGCCTTGCCAACCAATTGAAATAACACAAGGATTAGAGTTTCATTGCATTGAGATGGAATACATGGCTGCAAGTCAGTCTTTTCCCACACTCGAAACTGAAAGACTAATCCTACGCAGGCTCACAGCCTATGACTCAGAGAGTTGGTTCCAGAATCTCTCGGATGATGAGGTGGCTGTCCTAATAGGAATGGAACCCCTCGAGAGTGTGGAAGACTCAAGGGGCATCATCAATAGCTTTAATGACCGCTTTGAAAA
>JBHLQK010000138.1:0-8515 GCA_048884925.1 Candidatus Thorarchaeota archaeon | reverse complement strand
CTGCCCCTCTTTTGAGTGCGGGCCATGAAACATTTCGCGATTTCACCAAAATGGTGTCTGCGTTCTATCACGATTTGGCTCTAAAGTTCAAGAAGGTCGACCGCCTGAAGGATTGCTCAGAGGCTGATCTGTATCGTCGTGTTGTTATGATGCTCAATATAGTGGACAGAGCAATCAACATCCATCTGAAATTCCCTCTTTTCGACGATGATACGAAACTTACCAATTATCTCCTACGTGTTGTCGAAACCACATTTGAAGCATGCGCCTAGGGAGTGGCTGAATCGATTTTCTCAAGTCCAAACGTTATCGAGGTGAAACCTAGAAACTTTGCGTCGAAATGAAGGTCTAAAATGAATTGCCTACTAGAATAGAATAAGGAATGAAGACGAGAGTGCTTAGATTCGATGAGATTCTCTTGGCCAGTATTCTGCATAGTCCTAATTGCATTGAGTCTAATCCCCGTTCAACAAATCCCTACTTCCATTAACGTCTGTGAGATTGAAAGTGTATCATCTCCCAATCGTGGGAATCTTCCGACACCAGCTCAGGAGGTTGGTGAAATTAGGTCGTTCTGGACAGTAGATTATGACCAAGACATCTGGTATCTGCTGGATGCTTATCTGCTAGCGATAGGGAATCATTGCTACGTCTACATAGATGAACTTGTGATTGGTATCATTGGAGAAGAGGAGGCCAATAATAGAGCCGAGCTCTATAGGGACGAATTCGACGGCACCATCTACCCTAGAGTAACTGAATTGGCTGGGGATCCAGATGGCACACTCGGTGATATAGATGGAGACCCCAGGATAATCATCCTAATTATGGAGAATCGCTGGAGTTGTTATCGTCAATCAAATGAGATTGAAGGACCGCACTCGAACCTGTGCGAGATGGTCTATGTCTGCTATCGTTCGTACAATGTGTTGCAGGCCATAGCACATGAGTTTCAACACTTGATCTGGTTCAATAATGAGTTTGATGAGGTACATTTCATTCTAGAGGGACTTGCTGAGTATGCCATGTACTATGCCGGGTGCCTTTCCAACGACAACCTGACAAATCGAGTTTCGCCCTTTCTCGATGATCCAGATGACTCATTCATCTACTTCGAGATTGAAGCTCAAGACTACGGAGCCTGCTATCTCTTTGCGTTCTACCTTGCTGAGCAATATGGTCTGCAGTTCCTGCGAAACTTGGTGCAGCATGAGGAAGACGGAGCTCTAGGATTAGAGACCGCACTCAATGATGCAGGGCATAACATATCATTCAATGGTCTCTATATGGATTGGATGACTGCACTGACAATCGATATACAGGGCTTTGCGAATGACCGTTATTGCCTTCGCGATATTGACGCGACAATTCAGGGGAATACTGGCATCCATTCCCTACCATATCAAGATGACAACGTGGCTCTGTACTGCTACGGCTCTAAAATCTACCACATCACAGCTCCGCCAGACAGTTTCTGTGTCAAAATGAGTCAACCAACCGATGGCGTCGCAGGGCTCTCTGTCGCATATCGAGATGATAATGGTTGGCACATCCAACAGATGCTGAAGCAGGGAGCAGCAATTATCAATGTGTCTGGAGATTCGATTGTCACAGCTCATATAGTCGCAAGCTATCTCCTTGCTGAAACACCAGACGGGAGCATCGACTTTGGTTCCGGATTTCGAGGAACAGTCCAAGTATTAATTCAGGAATTGAATGAGAACGCAGAGCCCTCAATACCCAATCCACTCAACCGCGATCAGGTGTTGCTCATCATTGCTGCAGCAATGTCTCTTACTGCTATAATCATAGTCCTAGTTCTCAAATTCCAGGGAAAAGAAAAACCCGGATTGTGAAACTGTATACTATCTCAAGAATAGCTCAGAATCAATTCCTATGTCCTCCCGACCGGACGGACTCGCGAATACTGATCATGCTGCTCCCAACAACTACTATGATAGCGACAAGTCTATTCTTCTCATAAACGTCGTTCACTGGCTTTCAGGATGTAGTCCTGCAAATGAAGCTCCAGCTATTTCCAGTCTGACTCACACTCCTGCTAGCACCATTGATGCAAATCCGTTCAAGGCCTCTTTCAGAGGACTTATGAAAGAAATTGTACCGTCCCTGAAATCGGCGGTCTACCAATGCAAGAAATATACAATCCAATTGTTGAGTTCTTAAGACAGATCCTATCTCCATTTGGTCTGGGCGACTACGCACCTATAGTCGCGCAAATCCCCTTTCTGCTCGTGCTCTACATAATCTACCTAGTTATCATGCGGAGCATCACCGTTTCCTTTCGCCGAGTTGGAATGCCTCCAGAGGCCATAAGCGGAGTACGCCTCATCGCTCGGCTTCTGTTCTTTGCAGTAGGTCTAACTACCGTCTTGTCAGCCACACCTATCATATCCGGTACAGCTATCATCACGGGAGGAGCAATCGCCGGAACTGCAATCGGGCTTGCGTTCTCAAGAGCCCTTTCAAATATGGTCAGTGGGTTCTATGTTCTTGGTGCAAGACCTTTTCGAGTTGGGGACTATGTACGAATTGGCGGTGTTGAGGGTATCGTGAGTGAGCTCACACTGAACTATACTCGCCTTTTGCTTCCCGACATGACCAAACAAGTGGTTCCAAACAGCAAAGTAGTTGATTCTGAAGTGACCAACTACAGAGTACGAATAGACGAACTGATGTATGAACGAGGGACAGAGCCGGGAAAACAAGAGCGTGGCAGTAGACTCAAATCAGCCTTGAGTGGGCTGAGAGACCTTGCCAAAGGGACAGAGGTCTATCGGTATACCTTCGATATCCAGGTGCACAAGGACTATTCTTACAAGAAGGTTCTTGCATATGTTGATGAAGTAAGTGACAAGCATGCACAAAACTTCCTTGAGAAGCCTGAGATCATGTTCTGGGCCAATGGAAACTTTGGGAATGTCTACAGAGTCGCATACATAGTCAATAAACCAATGGACATACTCACCTTGGGAGCGTCGTTCCAAGCAGAAGTATCAGATTTTCATGAAGCTATGAAGACTGTCTAGGACCAAAGATTCTCGGAAGAAGGAAGAGGCAGATTCAACGACCAGATGGTGCCCTAGGTTTCCATTCCGTTCCTTGCAGTGCTGGCCGAATCAAGTTCAGATATCCATGTGTATACGGTAAACTCCTTCATGTCTTCAAAACCCAGAGATTGATAGAGCCTCCTTGCAGTGTTCTTTAGAGTCACATCAAGAGTGATTCTATCAAGACAGGCTTTACTCCTCGCAGCTTCTTTGAGAGAATAGATTAAGAGATTTCTACCGAGGCCTCTCTTCCGGTAATCATTGTCCACGCATATCTCTGCGATATGACCTGCCTCATCAGCATTCAGAATGATGAAACAGACGCCTATTAGTTCCTCTCCCCGCATAAGCACCTTTGAGAATGGGTGATGTTCGTGTTTCTCAATTTCCTCGATGAGTCGCATAGCACCGTCATCACTCCCAAAGTATTCAGGATATGTTTCGCTTTCAATGTGATTGGCATTCGCCCTGTGGATCAGTTTTGCGGCCATTCTGCACATCTCCGCCCCATATGTCCCAAAATCGAACTCATTGGAAAGAGATGGCTGTGGAAGCGAATCTATATCCTTCCTTGCAATTCTCATCGTCGCACGGTCGTACTTCCTGAATCCCTTCTTCACGATGTACTCAGAGAGGCCAGGGTCTATACTAGGGCCGCCTGTTCTGATTATGGCATTATTCTTTGATAGGTCGGTGAATGCCTCATCAAAAAGACGCTTCCTCACTTTGGAATTATCGCCATTTGTGTCATCCACATGGATAATGCCAATCATATAGGACTCTGGATAACTCATCACAAATCCAAGCGGTCTGGTCCTCTCGAAATAGGCGAGGATAACGGCATCGCCATTCGATAGCCATTTCCTTACGTCATCTTTGACGGTTTCAGATAGGGCATACCCAGTAGACTTCCGCTTCTCTATGAGGTCATCAAACAGTGATTCGATTTTGTTGAAGTCATCCCGAGTGATTTGCTTCAGCATAGTCTAAACTCTCAATTCTTCCAAATTAGTCTAATAATGAATATATCACTTCTTGACAGCGCAGGAGTGGTAATATGTGTGGGAGAAAGGGACTCTATGAACTAGGATTGCTTGCATTTCGTTTCTTCAAGACAAGAACAGAACCAACAGTGGTGACTGTAACTGAAGCTGATACGGAGAGAACCAATGCCACTTCAGTCAGCTGAAAGTCATGAGCATTAAAATCTGTGCTGGGACCGGTCTCATCCAAAATCCCTGCAGGAACTATCTGATACCTTACGAGTGAATTTCCTGAATAGAGCCATTCGCGAAAAGACTCAAGTAGAAGCTGCCCCATTTCTCCAATGGGACCGTATGCATCAGAGTTTCGATGCCTTTCTTGGGATTGTGAGATGAGAGTCCGCATAGGTTGCTGAGCAGGATGAGAATAGAAGAATTAAGGAAGATGTATGAGACGCGGCTGTTGAGGATAGCCAATGTCGTGGGAGTGATGATTGGATACAAGTTCACAGGAGGAAACAACACCCGCAAGTTGAGTATTGTGTTGTTGGTGGAGAAGAAAATCAAAGAACCGGACCTGAAAAAGCAGGACATCATACCCACCAAGATAGAAGATGAAATGACTGATGTGATTGAGGTCGGGAAACTCAGGGCGCTGCAAATAGACAAGAAGGCTCGACATAGACCTTGCCCAATGGGAACTTCAGGAGGACATCATCTGGTCACTGCAGGCACGAACGGAGAGTTGCTCAGGGACAAGAGGACTGGTAATATCTGCATAGGCACCAACAATCATGTTGGAGCAAACTCGAATGATGCGCAGATTGGAGACCCCTACCTCCAGCCAGCTGCATATGATGGAGGCACAGTTCAAAACGATACAATAGGACATCTCTTGAGATTCGTACCAATCAATTTCACTTTAGACCAAAGTGAATGTGCTGCGGCGCGATTCTGGAGTGGAATCTATAATGTTCCCGCGAAGGCTTTTGGGAGAATGACAAGGCTGAAACCAGTAGTCGCATATCCTGACTACAATCAAGTCGATGGAGCCCTGATTGAAGTGGCTGAAAATGATGTTTCACCAGTCATCGTGGACGTAGGAGTTCCCAAGGGGATCAAGCAGGCTCAGTTAGACATGCTTGTTCAGAAATCGGGAAGAACATCGTGTCACACAGTGGACGGGGAGATTACTGGTATAGATGCTACCGTCGGTCCCATCAGCTATGGAGGAAGATTCGCATATTTCAGAGATCAGATAATCATAAGCAAGGAGGGCTTCAGTACCGGAGGTGACTCCGGAAGTCTGATACTAGACAAGGAGGGGTATGCCGTAGGGAAGCTCTTCGCAGGCAGCGACGCGCAGAATATCACAATTGCAAATCCCATACAGACCTATCTGGATCTGTTGGATGCAGAATTGATAACAGAGTGAGGTTGATTGATGGTAACAATGGAAGAGGTGAAACGTGTCAAGGCAAAATATGAAGAAGAGCTGATGGGGAAGTCCGGGGTAGTTGCCTTGGCAATCGGCTATAGGCATATTGACGGTAAGAAGACCAACGAGCTCTGTATCATCTGCTATGTAGTAGAGAAGAAACCAATTGGAGAGCTAAGAGAACACGAGATAATCCCTGAGGAGATTGAAGGGGTCCCCATAGATGTTGTTGAATCTGGTCGGATTCGCGCATTGTGAAAACTCTGGCCGCCGGTCATCTGACTGTAGACTCATCAATGCGAATCCGCTTCATATTAGCATCGACCGTGGCTCTGCAACCGATTGGGAACACATAGTTCTCCACATTATGGCCCAACTCTCCAATTTCTAAGACGGGAAAGTCATAATTCTCAGTGCTCTCCAGAAAGACCTCGCTGATAGAACGGCTTAATTCCTTCTCCTCGAGCTCGCTCTCCTCAAACCATCCCAGCACCAATCCAGCGATTCTGTTGTAGACTCCATGCAGGCGCAGTGCATTGATGACTCTATCAGTGAGAGCCACGTTGTCTGTTCCTTCAAGGAAGAGGATTGCCCCGTCAAAGTCTGGACTATAGCCGGCCAGTATTGTGTTGGCAAGGACTCGTATATGGCCGCCTATCAATGGTCCACTTGCCTTTCCCTCGCGCAGGCATTTCCATCCTGAGTGTTGTACCTCGGGCTTCTTCTGATGTTTCCAGTTCTCATTTGGCACAAGTTCCCCTACATCTCCGTGGAAGAATGTACTGATTATGTTCTCCCGTATCTGAGGTGTCATCTCTCGGCCGAAGGTCCAGAGGAGGTCGGGACCATGATATGTGACCAGACCAGTTCTTGCATAGACAGCATTCAGCAATGTTGTCCCATCTGATATTCCTGCCAGTATCTTCGGGTCACCCCGAAGCAATTCATAGTCGATTCCATCCAACAATTGGATTGCAGTGCTCCCTCCCTGAGTCATCAGGACCATCCTCACTTCAGGATCACGCCATAGAGAATGCAGGTCCGCCAACCTCTCCGCTCGAGTTCCAGCACTGTAATGGAACTGTCCCAGGGTGTGTTCAGCCACTTTCACATGAAGGCCCATCGCCTGGAGCGATTCGATTCCCTTGTCGAACTGCGGTTTCACATCAGGCATCACAGGCCACGATGGAGAGAACACTCCTACTACGTCCCCTTCACGAAGTCTTGGAGGCTTGATGATGTCCATCCAGAATCAACTCTTGTAGGAGATTCAACTCCTTTGATTTGAGCATATTCCTCAAAGAAACCGAGAAGAATCAAGCAGCGCACTGCGATAATATCGCGGCGAATACAACAGATGTATGAGTTCTCAATTGCGAAACTAGGTCTGCTTGAATGTATTATACTGAATTCCGTGCTATCAACGAAGTGCAGATTGATGCTTCAACCCATTGATTGTGGCTTCAACGAGATGATGAATTGCTCTCATCGTAATTCCGTTGGGGTCTTTACCAACGGGGTATCCAGCAATACCTAGACCCCTTGCCCTCGAATTCCTGAAAATCACTTCAAGAACGTTTCCTAGCTCTTGGCTTGTAGGACCGCCTTCGGCCGTCAATCCATGACCAGGCACCTCTCTCGGGTCAAGGACATCTAGGTCCAAGTGAACATAGATGCGGTCTGTCAGATCTCCAAGGCGATTCATCTCCTTTTCAATGATGGGCCTGCACTCTCTGATTTCGTTCACTGTGATTTGCCTGATCTCATTCGTGTTAATGATCTCTTGCTCGAGTGAATCTGTGTCCCTGACTCCGAGCATGATCACATAATCTATTGGCAGAGCCTCTTTCAAACCGCATTTCAATCGTAGCCGTTCGAGGCACATACCTGTAGCAACTGCCACAGGCATGCCTGCCAGGAGTCCGCTTAAGCTCGTTTCGGGAGTGTTGATGTCACCGTGGGCATCGAGCCACACTAGGCCTACTCTGAGCGCCTTCCTGTCCAACCCAGCCATCTGAAATCCCGCCAGCATGCCCATGAGTCCGCTACACGTGGGAAGAAGACCTATTGTGAACAGATTTTGCCTCTGCTGGTCAGCTACGATGTGAGAGAGATGTCGAGAGGCTAGTCCAAGAAGGTGACGTGTCCCATATTCCATTCTCTCTTCAGATGTGAGCTCAGCTATCTTTGACTCTCGGACTACGCACCCATTCTTCTCGAGTACTTCCATCAAACCCGCCTGTTCAATGGCATCGGGTCCTTCCACCAGTGAATCGAGGATATAGTCTCCACTCTGCGTTAGCTTTGCAATACCAACTTCAATCGGCGTATTGGCCAATGCCTTCACCTGAAATGTCCTGTCCATAAAACAGGTTGGAGTGCTTTAAGGTGTCACATTGACGCCTGTGGAGTCTAACTTGACAAGAACTGAATGACCAATGATATCTCTGCCGAGCTTGCTAGTTCCAGCAGATAAGAAAGAAGAAATGGAAATGCCCCCTACCTTTTTCATCACCTTGGCATCAAGTCTGAACAACATGGACTAATGGATGTGAGAGAATGGGAAAGCTAGATGAGAGAGTCGCTGTGATAACTGGCGGCGCAAGTGGAATCGGTAAAGCAATAGTCGAATTGTTCATGAAAGAAGGAGCTCGAGTGCTCATTGCTGACATCCAGGATGAGCAGGGTCAGGAGCTCGCTAAGAAGCTTGGCGATTATGCCAGCTTCAAACACACTGATGTCAGCCTGGAGGCCGACGTAAAGGGTATGATTGATTATGCCGTGGATTCCTACGGCCATCTGGACTGCATTATCAACAATGCTGGGATGGGCGGTGTTAAGGGAGAAATAGAGTCCATACCTGCTGCAGAGTTTGACCAGACAATTGCCATTTTACTTCGTGGAGTGTTTCTTGGAATGAAACACGCTGCACCAGTCATGAAAAAGCAAGGTGGAGGGAACATTATAAACATCTCAAGCATAGCTGGTCTACGCGGTATATCGCAGAATCACCCATACAGTGCAGC
>JBHLQK010000137.1:0-8534 GCA_048884925.1 Candidatus Thorarchaeota archaeon | reverse complement strand
CATTCGTGAGGAGTCCAGATGAGTCAATTTGGAAGTTCGTCGTATCATTCAATGCGAAACCAGCAATTCCTGATGGGTCTTCAGCACCCAACTGATAGCTGAATGGTTCTCCCTGGGTAATCTCCTGATCAGTAGGTGTCATTGTCCACTCCGGAGCTGTTAGGTCTGTCACTTCCGCAATGGCTGTTTCATTGGTTGAATGCCCCGACAGGTGGTACGCGATTACCATTATGTCGTTGGTTCCTGCTGGCAAACCATCCAATTTTGCTTCAATGTCGTTTCCATCCCACTCTTCAGTGTGGAGAAGTGTATCATCAGTATAGACCTCAAAATGTGACGGATTTAATGCATAGGCCTCCCAAAACATTGTGTTGTCAGTTTCAGAGATCTCGTATGCAATAGGCATTGAGGCGTTCAAGTCCAAGCTTTTCTTCGGAAAGATATCATAGGCTCCAGGGGGTCCATAGGCAGTGATGATGTAGTCACCCATCCCTGAGTAGTCTGACCACCAGTTGCCGATGCTCACGTTATCATGCCAATAGTTATTGCCCACACCAGTTGAATCAGCAGCATTTTCCATTAAATTCCAGCCAATATCATTGCCATAGATCCAGCTCGGAGCGCTAGAAGAAAAGTCTACACCCATTGAATTGTCGTATACAATGTTGTTGGTTACGTTTGCTTGACGATAAAGCTGTACATGAATGCCGTATTCCTTATTATGATGAACAATGTTGCTATCAACCACATAGTCTTGCGATCCCCCATAGAGCCATATACCATTTCCATTATTATCAGAAATTTCATTTTCGAGAATGAGAGTTTTGCCAAAAGCACTATTTCTGATCTCAATACCATTCATTGTATTGTTCCATATTCTGTTGCCTTCAATCGACCAATTGGAACACAAGTAGGAATAAATGCCGCATCGTGGAACATACCTCCAACCGTTACCCCAGATATCGTTTCCAATGACATCAATATAGTGCGCATCGTAGGCATAGATTCCGTGATCAGTATTGTTGTATATTGAATTCCCTATTATTTCATTCATGTCTGCCTGGTTTGTCAGATAAATTCCTGCAAAAGAATTGTTGCAGATTCCATTTCCTTCAATAACTGTGTATAATGAACCATCGATCATAATTCCACTTGGTGGGAACGAGAAATACCAAAAGCCGTTGCTCCATAAATCGTTGCTAACAATGGAACAATTATTCGAAGACCGTAGATATATTCCAATATCACTGTTATTCCACATCAAATTGCCTTGTATTTGGGCGTAATGGGAGAATTCCAAACGGAGTCCCGCGTATATATTATCATGAAGTTCATTATTGATTATTGTGGCATTATCAGAATAGTAAAGGTGCACACCAGTCCTTCCCTCAGAATTGTTATATGCTTCATGCCAACTTATAGTGCTATTATGCGTCCCGGAAAATGCTATGCCAGCACCACCATTGTCATGGGTGCGGCCGCCAGTCACCGTGACGAAATATGATTCCGTAATGTAAATTCCTATATCACTGCAATCACGAACCTCTGTGTTTGAAATAGTTAGGTAGTCCGAATAGCGGGTTTCTATCCCATGAACTCCACCATATATCTCACAACCATCAATTTCACAGCTTTCAGATTGATAGATGAAAACTCCACAACTTGTAAAACCAGAAACCGTGCATCCTTCAATGCAGACACTAGAATTCGAATCGATACCGATGCCAACCGTCTTATCAGTCACTGTTGTGCTGCGAATCTCTCCATGACTCACATTATAAAGAAGAATACCTGGATTGGATATGCCAGTTACTGAATCTAGATAACAATCTCGTATCACGAAATATAGTGACACATCCCAAATCTCAATGCCTATGTAGTCAGAAGATATATTATAGGCATCGATGATATATGGTGTAGACTCACTACCGTCGCCATCCCAGCTCTCGTTTTCTGCTCGTTCAATGAAATGGCTATTATTCCAAATCTGAATGTAATCATGAACCTCATTTGACAGATACATGTTTTCCTTAACCGGATTTCTTTCAAATCCAAGTCCTTCATTTTGGTGTGCATCTGGTGTTGTGACTATGAGAATCAACGCAAGAGCAATCACTATTAGTATAGGATTTCTCCTCATATTTGCACCCCTAACATCAACGCGATACCATTCCCTTTGACTCTTGACCTCTTATTTCTTCGTATATTTCAGCTCTATACATAGGGAAACGTACGCATTTCTTTCATTGATATAATTAAGACCTCGTGCTCTGTATGAATTGTTTGCGCTCCTTCTCCCATTTCTTGCGCTCTGATCTTAACTGAAACAAGTCTACATCTTTATAGATCAGTCCCTCTTCACCTGCAGGAAGTGTCCTTTCAGTTCGGTCCTTCTCTGGAGTATATATCAGCGAATCCCCAAATTCAGCAACATTTGCGAAGAAACAGTATGCATAGATAGACCTTCGGGCGTCAAAGTGAGCTGCATCAAAGTCTGAGGTGACTGGGGTGAACGCGGGATTGAATACTAAATCGACAGGTGGGTCGAAGTTCTTCAGTTCCACCCTAAGATCCATGTCCAGAAAGTCTCGACATATGACAACAGCAATTCGACCATACTCTGTATTGCAGACAATGGACTCCCTAGGGTGACCACCCAAATCTATTCCTTCAGTGAAGCGTTTGCCTTTTAGATGGATGATTGCAGGAATGTGTTTATTCTGTTCCCAGAGAGGACCTGAGGGACCAATAATCCTGCACACATTCCTTGTAGATTTCTGGTCATGGAATGCACCAGGGATGATATACATGTCATGCTTCTTCGCCAAATCTGCTATCTCATCGGCAAGCTCGGCATGATTCAGGTCTATAGTCATTTCTGGGAATAGGAGCACATTGACCCCCGTTGCATTGGCATTAGCAATTGCCTTCGTCATACGTACTTTCACGTCGTCAATCTTGTCCTTTCTAATTCTCAAGAGACCCTTGCCCATCTCTTCATAGTACTCTCCAACAATATCGCCGGTCTGTGAGAGCCCGATCTGAGCAACCCCAACTCGAAACTGACTCTTCTCAGTTTTATCTGCACCCTCGAGTAGGTTGATGTATGTAAGCTTGTATTTTCTTCTGGCTGCTTCCTCCCCAAACTCCTTCTTCTCCTCGCTAGTGAGTACTGCAACTGTCTTCTTTATCATTCTCTCTAGATAACCATCAAGTTGTGCGAAGTCCATCAATTCTGTCCGTGTTGGATTCTGTTCTACTATCTTCTGCCATCTCTCCAATTGCTCCTGAAGCAAATCTCTCTCATGAGCAACTTTTCTGGCTAGTCTATAGAGTCCTTTCTCCTGAGTCATGTTGTGGGCCTGTGCAAGTAGGATTCTTGCCTTCTCGATGTCCTGCTCAACCAACGCAAATTTCGACTGCAGTATATAGGCTTCAATTAAGAGGGAGTGTGAGCTCTGAGATTTAGCTATATCCATAATCTGTTGAGCAATATCTCTGGCTCTTTCAAAGAGCTCCTCCTCCCCAGTCATCTTGAGCTCGAATAGTAGAAGGTCACAGAGATGGATCATAGCTGACACCGTGAGAGTATGTTCTCCAACCTCTTCCTTCACCATCTCAGAAAGCATTCCCTGAGCCTCGAGTTTCTCCCGCGCGCTCTTACTTGCCTTCAATCTGATTGCTCTAGCTACACGATAACGCTGGTCAATGACTCGATTAGACACACTTTCATTGAGCTCCTTCAAGCTGCGAAGTGCGTCATCTGCAAGCTCCAATTGATTGTCCTCTGTGGCAGCAACTACTATGAAGTAGTAACCTGCAGCTGTGTAGGACTCATTGCCTGATTGCTTGTAGAGTTCAACGCTCTGCTGATAAGTTTCTAAAGCTTGATTTGCTTCTCCTTTCACACGATGAACGTCCCCTATGTTGAGAAGTGACTGTGCAATATCTTGATTGTTGCCCAGCTTCCTTCTTAGATCAAGGCTTCTTTGATGATAATCCAAGGATTGATCGAGATCTCCCCGAATCTGGTATGCGCTTCCTAAGTTGTTTAGAATCAAGGCCATGCCCTGTTTCACATCGATCTCCTCATAGATCTCTAATGCTCGATGATAGTATTCTAATGCTTGATTCAGATTGCCTTTTGTCTGGTACACAGATCCTACATTTGTCAGTGATGTGGCCAAATCCGGCTTGTTATCCAATTCCTCCCTCATCTGCAGAGCTTGTTTGTGATAGTTGAGTGCACTCTCTAAGTCGCCTTTCATCACGTATACATTTCCGAGATTGTTCAAAATAACACCAATCTCGTGGAATGATTTGAGCTCGCGTCTGATAGCTAGGCTCCTCTCGTAGTACTCAGCCGCTGCATCGAGGTTTCCCTTAGACCATTCAACCAAGCCCAAATTATTTAGGGCGTTAGCCTCGCCTTTCTCGTCTTTCAATTCTTGGTATATTTCGAGGCTCTCTTCATGACATTCCATAGCTCCGTCAAGGTCTCCCTTGTACCAGTATAGGATTCCGCAATGACGTGTGAGCTGCGCCTTCCTTCCTTTTAGTGCGGACTCTTCATCCTCATTCAGATCTGCTTCTTTTTGTTTTAGCATCTCTTCTAGTTCTTCAACCAAAAGGAGCCCATCATCAAATTCACCCGAGCGCCATGAGATTTCCAGTTTGGTTAAGAGAAAGTCGACTATCAATAGCATATCTTTCTGAGTCCTCGCTTTCTCCAACGAATCGTCAGCTATGAGGAATGCCTTTTCCAAATCACCTATCTTAATTCGTATTCGACTCTCAAGCAGAGCACGATGAAGTCTATCACTTGCATCCACGTCTTTTGCAGAAGCCAGCGATTGAACTAGCTCTAGCGCCTGTTTGTATTCTCCTTTTTTGAGAAGCTCCTCTGCCTGCGACATTTCATCGCAAGGTTGGCCTGTCAAGATTACTATCTTCCTAGCCCTTTTGATATATGTTATAGAAAGAATCTAGTTCCATTTCATATGAATTCAACGTTTGACGAGAATTGCTCTACACTAGATATGAGATTCTGAGATTACGTTATGAATCAGTGTTCTCAAGTAGTTTCTGCAATTCAGATGTACCTGGCCAATCGAAGATATTGTTTGAGTAAAAGACCAAGGATGAAACTGAGTTTACAAAGGGTGCTTTCCTAACCACTCGTGAGATTGACTCCGCAGTTTCAATCTCGCTAACAACAAATCTGGCGAAGACAACAGGCGCAACTGCTGAGATGAACGGAGACCAGAACTCATCAGGAAACTCCTGATGAAGCCAATTTACGACCTCTTCAGCTGTTATGTTTCTTTCATCCCATGCTATTCTCATAATGACTTCAGTGAGACCCCCTATTCCAAGATTCCATAGTACTGCGAACTCAACTCCACCTCCTTCAATGAGATCATCTATCGCCCTTCGTGCCCTCCGGGCTGTCATTCTGGCTGCCTTCGCTACATCCACAATCGAGGCGCGGGCATCTTTTACTAGGTGGCTAAGCACGGTCTTTTGCGTCTTAGACAGGTTAACTTTCTTACCCTTTGAAAACAGCAAAACATGAATATCCACTTCGATGACTGATTCTAGCCTTCTAATCCTTGAGCCGAAATCTAGGAGTGCTTCTGAACCGCTCACCGCGGCAAAAACGACGTACAAGCCACCCATGCCGCATGCAACAGCACTCACCTGAGCAACTGATGGATCGCTCCCAATCTGCTCAATGAGTTCTTCTTGATACTCCGTTCCATTTGTTCGAACAATGGCCAGGACTAGGTCCGCTTCAATCATCGCCAATGACAATGAAACAAGAAAGTGGTCAATCAATCCTGTTTCAAGCAATTTCGTGATTCTTTTCTTCGTGGCATTCGCGGTAAGGCCAATCTTATCGCCAATCGCCTGATAGGATAGACGACAATTTTTGTCTAGAGCGAATATGATTCTCTTGTCAATATTATCCAAGGCTTGCACACTACCGAGAGGATTGGGGGTCTGCCCAGTTCGTTAAAGGATGGTCATTTGTGTTTCGGTTTGATAGAGTTTTCAACCTAGCCAGCTGGCACAAACTCTAGTTCTCTAGAAGTATGACTATACGTCCGAAACGGCTCAAGTTTAGCTGTAAATCCCCTCGGAAAGAAGTGACATATCCCTTCTCAATAAGTACTCTCTCTCCCTCGTTGACCTGGCGAATAGTGTCATTCCAAAGAACCAACTTAATGGAGTTCGTGCCATCAGAGAGTGTTGCATCAGCAACTCTGTGAGTCTTGCCATCTTTCTTTGATGCCACTTCCCGTGGAGGAGGAATTTCCTCTATCGTTCCCTCCACTGTCACTTGCTTCATTCCATCAGAAAGGTCACCTATGCTGGCGACTTCCCTCTTGAACTCTGGGTCCAAAAGAAGCTCATAGGCACGAAGCTCAAAGTCTTGTTCCCACCGCATTACACCATATTGGACAAAGCCTAGATTCTCATAGAAGTTCTTCGTCCTTTCATTCCAGTCTGGTGTATCAAGGGTCCATTTCTTTGCTGCAGGATACATCTCTAGGACAATCTCGAATGATCTCGTGCCAATTCCCTTCCTATGATAGTCCGGATCAACAAAGACACCCATGATTTCGTAATGACCAGGGTTTATTTTGTATACTCGCATTCCGCCGACAATTCTTCCGTCATAGAGGACTTTCAGATAATCTAACCATTCTCTCGATGCATCCCTTTGATGGACATCCACCGAGTCGTAGCCCATGGGACCTCCCTTTACAGAGGCGCCCACATCAATATCGCTCTCGAAAGCTCTCTTAGAAATATCTGCAAGAATTTCTGCGTCCTCTGGAGTCGCGTGCACAACTTTAATTGATTCTACCATCACTTGAACACCCGCTTTGTCTTGAAATAGCTCGTATTGCAGGGTAGGCAATAAGCACTATTCTCGTAATTTACGAGTATGCTAGAAATTCTTTCGAATGCTTCCTAAAAGATAGGCGGATTGAATTGATTGTAGACTATAGTGTTTTCTGAAAGGCAATAATTTAGAAGCATAAACCTTCCTGCTATCTGAGATAACCATTAAGGCGATAGATATGGACTACTGGACAGAATTGAGGAAATCAACACTCACCTCAAGAAGATGGTCAATTGATTTGGCATTTTGGCTGAAGATGACTGTGTTGGTCATAATACTTCTCTTTCTGCCCCTTGAATTTCATTATTACGAAGCAGTCCAGCCATTTCCAGCCAGCAACTACTACGATATACTCTACAGCTCAGCTATACTGGATCATTTTGACTATCCGATTAGTATTGATCAATTCAACCCAACTCCCATATATAGCAGCCCGCTAACTATCGCAGCCGCCATAGCTATAAGTATTCCAGGAATCATACTAAATCGCAGAATCAGAAATCGGGATAGGACAGAATCTATTTGGGACATCGGGCTAGCTTCTCTTTTTGGTACTGCTATAATTACAGTCTACCTCGTGGAATACTTTCCTCCAAACGACTTGGCGTGGCTTATTCAAACGCCTCCTGCATGGAAATTACTACGATTTAGCACTCTAGTGATAATGGTGTTGATTCTACTGCCAATTATGCTTCGCGAAATATCTCATCAGGGGCTCCAGCTTAAGCATAAGATTCTGGTATACTCAATCGCTCCTTTATCCCTCTTTTCACCCGCTGGGATAATGGCTGGTTTTCCAAGGGATTATGCAAATTACCAGATAGGTTCAGCATTCTATCAGATTACGTATCAACCCTCAATCCCCATCGTTCCTTGGCAACCACCCGGCCAAGTATACATTGCCGTTACTATGCTTACAGTAATGGATCTTCTTTACACTCTCATATTCATGGGACTGCCTTTATTATACGGACTTTTCACCTTGCGATTCTTGCATGGCCATGTATCAAGAAGAAGAGTCTGTCTTCTTGGAGTTCTGAGTATTCTGATTCCCTATTTCATTGCATATCAAATGTTCATTGTGAATAATCCAGTTTCTACGACTCTTATTCCTATACCGATTCTACTCATTGTAGGAATCTTAATTATTACAGTAGTGAACCCGATAAGCCCTGATTCCATATTAGCTGATCCAAAGAGGGAGCCATTCAAAGGTATTAAAGATACAGAAGCGAGTATTTCAATACCACTCCTATATGTCGTGAAGAGTAGGCTCTTGAGAGTCAGGCGTAGGATTGACAGAAACTCAAACGCATCATAACCTATCTCACTTATTACCCCCATTAAACACTGCTCATCAATCGGAGTTGCTCAGATGAAGGAACAGACTATTTTGCAGCTTCAGGAAAAGATGAGCTCAGGGAAGCTTACTTCAAAAGGAATTGTGGAATGGTATCTGGATCGCATCGAGAAAATCGATGGCAATGGTCCACGGTTGAATTCCATAATTGAGATTAACCGAGATGCTGTCGTAATTGCAGAATCTCTAGATATGGAACGAGCTGAAAAGGGGCCACGGGGTCTAATGCATGGCATTCCAGTCGTCCTTAAGGACAATATT
>JBHLQK010000136.1:0-8566 GCA_048884925.1 Candidatus Thorarchaeota archaeon | reverse complement strand
CTCCAAGTCACGAGATCCTTATGACGAGGGAGCTGCTAAGGAGCTTTGGAGGAGTCCTTCTCTCAGGCTGTATTTTGCAGCCGAACATGTGCGAGAGCTTGGTCGCGTCCTAGGCATTCCCACGATTTCTGCACCATCTGAGGCTGAGATGTTTTCAGCAGTGATGTGTAGAGATGGATTAGTTAATACGGTGGTTTCGAATGACTCGGATGCGTTGTTATTTGGGAGTCCACATGTCACAAAGCAACTTCAATTATCCAAGGGCATTATTCATCGAGCAACACTAAAAGAACTAGAAGCAACTGCTGGACTTGATTTGGAGCGCTTGAGGGACTTGGCTATGGTGTGCGGCTGTGATTTTCATAAAAAGGGAGTGAAAGGTATTGGCCCAAGAAAAGGGACACTCCTTCTGCAGCGACACGGAAGTTTGGAGGCATTGCTGAAGGCGATAGGCTATGGTCGAATCGATCGCAAGGAGTTTATGGAGGGACGAGAGGTCTTTGATGAAGCTAGTCACATATCCACAGATGGAATAGTCCACAATCTTAATCCACCATTATTTCCCAAGCTTATGCGAATGCTCTCTATGATTATGGCTGAGGAGCGAGCAGAAGAGATTGGTCATGAGTTCGTTAAACTGTGGAAACGATTCGGCTCTCATCAAGAAACGTTAGAACAATGGCTATGAGTGTAGCCACGGGTCTTTCCAGGGCTCATTTTTGGACTGGTATAATCTATGGAAAGATGACATATGATAGGTGCGATTTCGCGATATGGTTCCTATAGCTCTGAGAGCGTTTTCCGTCCGTAGTTCCTGTCTGATAAGCCCTTCAGACTTGGAGAATCTGGGAACGCGCACTCTTGAAACTAGACTTTTCTCACCCATGCTATATTGTACATGCACATATGGGAAGGAAGACACTAGCCATTCAATGAATTCATCTAGACGTGTTAAGGTCTTGAACTGAGCGGCTAATAGAATCCCCTCCGGAAGACCTACGTATTCAAGGGATGGATGATACAAAAGTCGAACTCTGTTGGTAGTGAGAAATTGTGAGAGGTGATGTTTGGCTGTGCTTTGAGGAAACTCCAAGGATTTTAGTATCTGCTTAATCCCATGCGAATTTGCACTTATGCTCGTTATTATACTAAGTAGATCCAGTTCCCTCTGCGTAGGCATTGAATAACTCTCTATATGTGATGCTGTTTTTCGGATTAGCCATTGGTTTTTCCTTTGATTATCCATTGAGAACGTCCACGGTTCATCACGCCATTCCCTCTTCTCCGTATCATAGAGGTCCATTCTCATTGAGATTATATCGGTTTCAACAGTGGTATGGAAGCAGTTGTCAGGTAGCTCGTTTTCATCAGGGCCCTCTGATGTTTTTGGCTCTAGATGTTTTGTTACTATTTGATAATCTTCGGACTCTGCGACTGAAATCCGTTCAGCTAAACCAATTGAATCCACTGCTGATTTCTTCATCCTGGTGAATATGTACCTGTGTTTCAATCCTAAATCCATCAAGGAGGGGATGTATCTCTCGGTTAGGATTAATCCCAGCGAGAATGATTGGGCTGACCTGACACCAATTTTCGCTGCATTAGCAATCTCCCTGTTTGTAGGTTTCCCGGGAATCTCAATATCAGCTAGGTACTCACATGTCTTAAGCAATTGGTCAAATCGCAGTACATTCAATTCTGCTCTGGCAGAGCTTAGAAAGCCTTCAAACACATAGGATAATGGACTGTCTGCAGTTATTCTTGTTTGAGTCCAATGACTGCGTGGTTGGGGAGTTTGAGGGGTCTTAACTGAAGATTCCAATTGCCCAGCTATTTCCAGGCTCAGCAATCTGCGCAGATTTGTGGTTGATGCCAGATCGTCTTCACCTGCCTTTCGACCTCCGCCTTGTTTTCTATCACCATGCTTGGATTCTCTTCCATCTTGCTGCTCAAATATAATGCAGTCTACAAGTTTCTCTCTTGGATTATATTCCCTCAGCTTTTCCTGCCATTCGTGGACTAGGCTGAAGAACGGATCATTTGGCAAATCTTCTTTGATTTCCTCTATAACACGATTCAGTTTCTTATCTGTTTCATTTATTCTGATATCTGGCGACAGACTTGCTAGTAGGTCTTGTAGCAGCTCTTTTCTATACCTTTCAATCTCGTATTTCCAAATTAGGGAGAGCCAGTGGATTTGTCTATTCTCTGCTTGAGAAATGAAATGGAGCGTAATTAGTGCTGCTGTCAAGCAATCGAGGCCTATTGGCAGAACGGGCCAAAACTTTGGATTAGGCAAAGAGCTGAGAGTGACACGACTGAGAAAGTACACCAGCGCTCTCCGTTTCTGGACCATGTACTCCTGTTTCTCCTTGCTATTGCTTAATGTCTTATCCTTGCATGCAGGCAGCAAAGACAGAACTTGCTTTTCAAGCGAATCTCCATCCGGACGAATAGGAGTTTCTCTTCTAGATACATCCTGATGAACTGTTGAATACCGTAAGGCATCATCAATCATCTTGAAAGGAACTCGTTCTTGATTCACAGGTGGAAGATTGAATTCTCGCTCGAAAAGGCTGGCGTTCAAGCTTTGATTCTCTAGCCAGTTAGCTAGGCTCTTTCCATAGCTGCGCTCTGTCTTCTTCTGTTCTAGTTGCTTTAGTTTCGCCTTGATTTCTTTTTGAACAGCGTCAAGCATAATATGACGAATGATGGTTGAGTCGTCAAGGGGTCTGCCCTTTCTCAGCCAATCCAAAGTTATTTTCGCTCTGCGTGACATTGTCACAAGATGATTGGTTATTGTCCTACTTATGGATATAGGATTTTACGACCTTAAAAGAAAGCGATAATCATAGACTAACATGAGGGAAGATAGTCTTGTCCTAGTTTCCTCTCGAGCAGAGCATCAACCTAGTCCTTCTCCGTTCTCAAATACGTCTGCCGAAAGTCTATGGGACACAATAAAGAACCCTGAGTTGCATATCCTGCTTAGAGAGCCCGCGTTGCTGGAGCTTGCTCGGAGAGGGGAGCCCGGCATTCTTTCATTCTGCGAGATTCTCGTAGACTGTGGTGACCAGGAATGCTGGTTCACAGGAATCAAGGCACTTGCTGCTCTAGGTACATACGAGGCAGTACAACGACTCCTTGCTGTTTCTGGGTCTCTCAATCCTTGGGATCGTAGGATAGTTATTCAGACGATTGCCACAATCTTAACCTCCGCTCATAGGGAAGGGTTTAGGAGAGTTGTCCGTCTATTTGCTGTCCCAGGAATGTTGGATGTGACAGGCTGGACTTCGACTGCCTTGCGAGTTCTACGGGCTGTATGCGAGGAGTGCGGGATTTCTTTGATATCCTCTTCCCAGACGATTCGAGAGACAGCTGAAATCGAACGCCCTAGGCTTGGTTCTGTATAAAGTTACTAGTTCTCCTATGATTATAGGATTATAAACTGATTAATCATCTGACTAGAACTTATGAGCTCTCCATTCTGATAGGGGGGCTTTATTTGAAGTGTAAGTCTATTACGGGTTGTGTTATAACTCCTAATAGCATTGAAAGTCAAGCTGAACTAGGTTAGTTGTCAAATCATTCGTAGGTCGTGAAACTAGAAGACCACTTCTTTCGGGCCGGAGGACCGCTCTGATAAGAAAGGAGGAAATGAATGTGCAACTAGACATCGTGAGTCTGATGCTGGCAAACCTATTGTTCTCAGTAAAGGTTGCTCCACTAGTCGTTTTAGCCGCCACAGCCATCAGGACAATTCTGTTGCTTACAGGAAAGAGGAGAGCCTTTGAAGAATGGACTCGGAATCCTCTACTCTCAGCTGTCACAATCATTTTCGCTCCGGGAATGGTAATTACCACTGCTGTCCGTTATGGGGTCTCCTCCTTGATGGGAATCGACCTTGAGGGATTGGGCGGCGGTGGGACCTACGGAGAACTGAGTCTATTCCTGAAAGTAGACAAGCCGCCTCGAGTGGCCATACTTCTTTCAGCACTATACATTAGCACCGTGGTCTCCGTGTTCATTGCGTTCGCTCTTCTGGTTGTCCCAGTTGTATTGCTTGCTGGAGCACCGATAGTACTCCTTTGCACCTATGTTTCATTAGGAGTCCTCTTGACCAGCTCTCTCAAGGGAGGTGACTTGGCTCTTCTTGGGGCCGCCTTGAAAGGTCGTCCAAGGAGCGGCGCTATCGAACTATTGGCTGTAATGGCCCTTCTGGTCCTGTTCTATACTCAGGTCGTAGGTGTTGTGATATGAACGTAGAAGGGATTACAGAAAAAGAAAACATGTCCCGGGTCGGATCCATTCCCATATCCCTGCTTCAGCAAAGACCCACCTATTCCTTGGTCTCCGCGACCTTTACCACAAAGGTCCGGTCCCGGGACGCCTTATCTTCACAATTCACTCATTTGGAGAGGAGCAGAGAGGTTGAGGTATAGAAGAATAGTGATAGGAATTATCATCATTGTAATTGCCTGGATTTTGCCTTTGGCTATTATCAGTCAAGACAATTACTCAGTGGCTACAGCAACGATATCAGATGCTCCAATTCCAGATTTCAATACAGATTTCCTTGTGGCCGCGGATGACGGCAAAGTAATTGATTGGAGTCCAATCGTTGTGTTGGAGATGCCCGGTTATTCAATACCAGCTAGAGGTTCAACATGGCTGCATCTACTGCAAGAGGAAGGCATTCCAGCACATGTGGTCACGACAACCGAGCTCATAGCGGATCCAACAATCATTCATGCTGCACCAGTAATCCTAGTGGATGGGAGTCTGGGCGCAGACAGTGGAAGCCATGTTCCAGCTGCCTTTGTAGACCTACTTGTAGGGGAGGATGCAAGTATGATTCTCACCGGGCGATCTGCATGGCTTCTGCATTTGCTGAGGGAAAGAGGTCCACCCTCAGGAGTCGCCCCTTCGACTGCTCAACTTCTTACCACACCTGGGCTTGAGGGGGCGATTTACCTCAGCAGCCCCATCCCTCTTACTCTTGGGTCTCTCTTAACAACTGAAACTGGCATCTCCCTTCCGAATGATGTTGTACAGACAGAGATGTCACGTCTAGTAGATCTGACTGGCGCTCAAGCGTCATCCCTTGCATCTCTAAGATATGATTCCTGGCCTCTGGAAACATTCTTACTAGGTCCTGAAGACCCGCAATTTCTAACAGTAGAGGGTCGAGGACTAGTCGTCAACACAATAGCGTATGCCGCAGCTTTGAGAGAGAACTCGGCATCTCTAGCTCTAGCTGGTGCCCAAGCTTCCGGTGATGAGATTCTCTCGGGTGGCTATACGTATGCTCACGAAGCTACTATGGCTGGGACATACTACGCTGTCCGGATGGCAGAAGCGCTGATGGATGCTTCAGAGTGGCTATCATGGAAGAGTACCAAGCAGGGACTAATCCTCTCAATTCTCAATGACCTTATCGTACACTTTGGAGCTGAAACCGGATTCCTCACTGCGAAGACTGATGGGTCTGTCGGATGCAAAAGCACTGCTCAAGGTCTCTGGGTAGCATCGGTGATGGGCTTGTCTTCACAATTCGCTATATCAGAGATAGTCAATTACCTAAGCTCGAGACAGGATGTGGATGGCGGCTTTGAGAACCACATCACTATTACGTACCATGTGATAGAAGCATTGGCAGCTTCAGGGTTTCTTGGAAGTATTGACACAGGGGATGTCGAATCTTGGCTTCGCTCATGTGTAATTGATGGAGGAAAGACATCCGACCCTGACCTGTGGGGATCTATTGCGTCTAATCCCACAAGCACAAGTCCAACGAATCAATACGCATCAGACTTTGTTAAGGCACTTGAAATCTTGGGGACCACCCATAATGACCCGGCTAAGCTGACATCTTGGATTATAACTAGAACTGGGATTGGCGACGGCTCATATCGCAACACTGTCGGTCCCACTGGCGAGATAACTATCGGAACAGGCTCTGCCTTGACTACAATGGCAGTAATGGGAACCCTGAATCAAGAGAATAAGACATCTGGCTTGAGTTGGCTTATCAGCAACCAACTAGATTCTGGAGGATTTGGTCTGAAGACAAAGGATGCTGATATAGTGGCAAAGAGCAAAGAGTCCTGTCTTGTTGCTGGTGCGCTGAACGAGATGTCAGAAATTTCTGGTTTGATTGCTGCAGGGCTCAAGAACTACCTAGTTGCTATTGAAACCGATTTAGGGTTTGAATTAATGGATCCATTGCCCTCACTGATGTGGAACTACTGGCTTGCCAAGGCATCACGAATGAATCATGCTACCGGGGTTGCTAATACCAAACTACAGGCTCAATATTTGGACTTATTCACACAATGGACTCAGTATCCATGGTGGAACAATATTACAGCTGTTATTGCTCCTGAATATGGAGCCAATCAGTATCGTACGAAGAGTGTTTGGACTCAGTACTTTGGGGTCGGAACTGCATTATCTCTTGGTGTTTCCCCGTCATCCCTGGTTGTAGCTGATGCTTTGAACTACATATCAATGTCTCAATATGTAACGGGCCACTTTAGACCTGCGATGTTCATAGGGACTGCTCACATCCAGCACAGTGTAGCAGCTGTAGAGGCACTCTATCTAATGGGCTCTCTTGCAGCGATTCCGTACAGGTCTGCCCTTGAAACTGCAATGTTGGCAGACTATAATGGTGGACAGTGGTCGATGACTGGTTGGACCATTGAGCCCTACGTGGGGCAACAGGCTGCAATCGACTGGCTATGTACTCGGGCCGCTTTACGACTCGATATCGCAGATGCTACAATGGCTGCACAGATATCATCCTCTATCATTTCGCGAATCCAATATAGCGACCTTTATGCTCTGAGCTGTGACGTGGCAACCCTCGCCCTACTCAACTCCTCGGGCTTTTCAGTTGACCTCGAAAGCATTGATAGGGTTCAGGTTTTGAATGCATTGGGTCCTACACCCTTTCCAAATGGATGGCTCAATACAACAGATCAGTGGCAGCCAGTCTTTACAGCAGCCTCTCTTGAAATGGTAGCGATTCTCGGTCTAAGACCCCTTCTCTATGACACGCAAGGTTCCTCCATCTTCGCATCAACTGATGCCACAGTTAGTCTTGGCTCGAGTATAGATATTGATGTTATAGTCAGCTCTTCAATCAGTTCTCATACTGTCTTGATCTATGCATTTGGAGATTGGATTCGCTTTACAAATGTAACAGATAGTGACGTATTGACGGTAGATGTCCCTAGTGATTTGATGGCCCTTGGGCCTGCAGGAATCTACACTATTGTAGTGGACTGGAGCCATTCTCGTGCCTATGGCATATCACTAGTTGAGGTCCGAGGAAATCTGGAGGGGGTTCTTGCAGTAGACACTCCAATCGTAACTGGAGGGAGTTTCATAAATGGGTCCGTGTCTTGGGTCATAACTCCGGGGATTCATGCTGGAACTACCAACATCACAGTGAGGCTGGGAGATTCGCCTACATATCAGCAATGGTCGTATCAGGATGAATCTCCATTTGAACTTCATGTGCCCTCTGCAGATTTCAGTACAGGGAACTACAACCTTACAGTGACATTAGAGCGTCAATATTGTGATACGCTGATACTTCATGATACTGTAGATATAGCAACTCCAGTCCACACCTATCTGCTCTCTCCCTCCCTCATACCTGGAACAGTGGGCCACCAGAGCTACATAGACTGGTCTCTTCATTACTCCTCAAATGGAACTGAAATCGCATCACAGCAGACCACAATTACAATTGTAAATGGACTTGATCAAGTAGTCCACACAGCACAAGGGATTTCCTTGGATGGTGGCAGTGCGTTTTACTGGACTCCTAATCAAGGAGGGAACTTCAGTTATGCAATCAGCTTCGTAGGGAACGGCTCCCTTGTAGGCTGCAATTCATCAGGTCAGATTTATGTGTACGAGGGTACGGTTCTGACCTGGCTGACCACAGGGACCATGAACCAGTATTGTGAGGTATCTTTGGAGGCTCGTCTAGAGACCTCAAGCGGAACTCCTCTAGTGGGGCATGCTGTACATGTCACTGTGACAAGTCCTTCCTCCTTCACCTTGATAGATACTGATTTGATAACGAACTCAACTGGACATGTGTCAGTTCTGGTTTCACTCAACGAGAATGGAGCCTATGATATTGACGCAGTCTTTGAAGCCACCGGAGATCTGCGAGCCTCAATGAATTCCGATGTGATTAACGCATGGTCAGAGAGTACACTCGTTGTTGGAGGAATCAGTGGTGATAATCAGGTAGGATCGATATGGCAAATCTGGGGCCGCTTAGAGGACTCGATCTCAAGCCCTGTTTTCGGTGAATCTGTGGCGCTTAGGATTATACTGCTTCCTTCTACAGTTGTCGCTGAATACACTCTAGTCACCAACTCAACTGGTCATGTGAAGACTTCATGGTTAGGAGACTCAGCAGGAGCCTACCGACTTGAAGCTGAGTTCGCTGGAATAGAGTTTCGCGGCCTTGCATACAACTCTTCTGACTTTTGCCTATGGGTGCCGGTCACCCTAACACTAGTTATTGCTCAGACCTCAG
>JBHLQK010000135.1:0-8632 GCA_048884925.1 Candidatus Thorarchaeota archaeon | reverse complement strand
CTTGTACTCAGCTTTGTATTGCTGATATTCCTCAATCTGTCTGTGACCACTGGCTTCTTCACTGCCGACGTCATGAGTTTCCCCGCAACTCTACCATTAAGCAGAAGGAATCTCGATGAGTTATCACTGCTTGCGTTCATCAGAGTATTCATTGCGCCAACAATATTGATTCTCACGATCTTTCCAGTCATCACTCTTATTGCAATAGGACCGGGTCCTGCTCTTGTAGCATTAGTGGGGGGCGCTGCGACAGTTTCCATCTCGATTGGTGCCTTGACTAAGATTTCCATTTGGTTTAGAAAAAAGTCTCATCAGGTCGATGGCTCAAGAATGAATACGGTAGTCAGAGTATCAGCATCATTGGGTCTGGCACTTGGAATGGTTGTAGCATTTAGCATGGGTAGTTGGCTACCTTCCTTGATCCATTTCATTGCCGACCTGTCGATTGGAATGGGCGCACAGGGATCCTCATTTCTAGCGCTACTCTTTCCATTCTCGTTTGGATTCTTGGCATCTGCGGTACAGTTTGGGCTTGAACTCCCCTATATCACCACTCTAGCTGCCATTGGTGCTTCAGTTCTGTATGCGGGGCTGGCAATCATGTCTTATCGGCGAACAGGTAATGCGCTGCAACAGATTGCTGTAGGAGGCGTATCAACGAAAAGGACACTAGAGCTGCGAGATATCAATCTAAAGACGAAGTCGGTTCTGAAGTCAATCATCAATAAGGATCTCAAACTAGCAACCCGAAATATCGGTTCTTCGTTTATATTCATCATCCCGCTATTCCTTGCCGTCTTCCTCTATCCAATGATGGCAGGCTGGTCTGAGTCGGAGGCATTACGAAGTCTCACGGCTCTCGTTTCAGTCGAATATGGCAACTTCTTTGCCGGGATTACGATCATCTCTGTCATGATGTTTGACACTCAAGGGGCGTCGATTCAGGCTGGACTTCCAATCAAATCAAGGAAGATGCTGAATGCCAAAGTTGCAATGGCTTTGTTTCCGTATGTGGGATCAATGATATTGATCTCTGTTCTCCTGTCATTGTTTCCACTGAGATCACCTTTGATACCTCTCATTCCATTGGTTCAGATTCCTTGTGGATATACCGTCGCGCTAGCTGTAGGCGCCTTCACCTATTGGAAACGAGGTGGCGGTCGCGCTGTATCCATTAGTGTGGTGGCAGACTCCGGCATGACATTTCTTGCTGCAATCATGGGAGCATTGATCGGAATTGTGCCACTAGTGGGGTACGGTGCAGTAATGATCCTCACAGGGAATCACATTATCAGTCTGGCCACCCAGGTTCTAGTGATGATAATAGAGCTAGTCCTGGTTCGAAGCCAAGTTCCCAAGCTATTGAAGGACTGATTTGGCTAGCTGCACTTGGAGAAGCTTAAAATACGTGGACTTCGGCCTGTCCATTGGCGTTGCATTCATGCCGCGCCAGTCATCTCTGGATGGTGTGACTATGAAACCGCTGCTAGCACCCTCAATACTATCTGCGGACTTCTCGAACCTAGAGAGGGATATCAAAGCCGCTGAGAAGGGAGGGGCAGATTACTTCCATCTGGATATAATGGATGGGCACTTTGTCCCCAATATCTCATATGGGCCAATGATAGCAAAGACAATGAAACGCATAACAGATGTCCCACTGGATGCGCACCTAATGATAACAAGGCCGCGCGAGTATATTCCGAGATTTCTCGATGCTGGCGTGGAAATCATTTACCCCCATATCGAAGGCTCATATGACGTCTATAGGACAGTGCAGCTCATCAAGGATCTTGGTGGAAAGGCAGGAATCACTCTAAATCCGGGGACTCCAGTTTCTCTGGTCATGCCTCTTCTCGACCTGCTTGATACAGTTTTATTAATGAGTGTGTGTCCAGGATTTGGAGGACAATCCTACATCGAGCCAGTCACAGGGAAGATAACTGAATTGAGAAGTTTGCTTGATGAACACAAGCCGGAAGTTCGAATTGCAGTTGATGGAGGGGTGAAGCGAGATAACATAGTGAGCATTCGCAGGGCGGGTGCCGACTTCTTCATTGCCGGCTCAGCAGTGTTCAAGGCTGATAACATAGAGCAAGAAGTGAGAAAGCTCAAAGCACTGCTGGATACTGCCTGACCGAACCGTTTTAATCGAGTGTAGTAGTTCATCACGGCAGTTACTCCAAAGACGGGAGATGATTACAAGTTGAAGTTCTTTATCGACACTGCGAATGTTGAAGCAATCAGAAGAGCCCACGAGCGTGGAATGGTGGATGGTGTTACAACCAATCCTTCACTAGTAGCCAAGGAGGGCAAAGACTTCCGGAAGATTGTGGATGAGATAGCATCGTTCGTTGAGGGCCCTATAAGCCTAGAAGTTGTCAGCGAAGATGCAGAAGGCATGGTCAAGGAAGCAAGAGAGCTCAATAGCTGGATTAACAATGCCGCCATCAAGGTTCCTCTTACGTGGGAGGGTCTCAAAGCCACGAAGATATGTGCAGATGAGGGCATCAAGACCAATGTCACGCTATGTTTCAGTGCGAACCAAGCCTTGCTAGCTGCCAAGGCTGGCGCAACATTTGTGTCACCATTCATCGGAAGATTGGATGATGTGGGGCAAACAGGAATGGAACTCATTGAGGCGATTGTCCAGATCTACTCAAACTATGGCTTTGGTACAGAGATAATTGTTGCAAGCATTAGACACCCGATACATGTCTACGAAGCTGCATTGCTTGGAGCTGACATAGCAACCATTCCCCCTGATGTTCTGGAGAAGATGGTGAAACATCCCCTAACTGACATCGGCATTGAGAGATTCTTGGCCGATTGGGAAAAGGTTCCCAAGAGGTAGGTGCAGGGCAAAGAGTAATCAATAACCTCAAAGTAAATCAGAGCAGGCGCGCTGCGGAGAGCAAGATATATTGGACATAGACAATCCTTCATCATCGGAGGCACCGATCTTTGGAACTAGAGGCTGACCTTGTTGTCTTCAATGGCAACATTATTACCATGGACCCACATAACCCAATAGCCACAGCCCTGGCTGTGAAAAGCTACAAGATACTCGCAATTGGTGATGAAGACCTCATTGCTGACCTCGTCCCGACTGCGAGAAGAGTCATTGACCTAGGAGGCAAGACAGTAGTTCCAGGTTTTGTTGATGCCCACACTCACCTAACGAGTGATGGTTTCAAGTCGAATCATGTACATCTTCATGATGCGAAGTCACTCGAAGACGCTGTACAGATAATGAAGGACTCCCTCCCAGTATACAACGAAGGTGATTGGGTAATTGCCTATGGATGGGACGAGAGTCGATGGCCCGAGAAACGATATCTCAGAGCAAAGGATCTAGACAGGGTCAGTAGGAAGCATCCGATTTTTGCGGTCAGAATTGATGGTCACCTTGTATCTGTGAATTCCCTCGGATTTGAGAAATTAAGGATTCCAAATGATCTTGAAGGCGTTGTGAAAGGGAAGAAAGGAAATCCCAATGGTGTACTAAAGGACATTGAAGGGATCTTTGAAAAGATACCAAGAACTGATGATGAAATACAGAAGGGCATTATTGCAGGGAACAAGATTGCAAACGAGCTTGGAATAACCACAATAGTTGATAATGCTACAGCCGGAACTCTTCGGCATTTGCGTGAAGTCGAGCGCCAGGAAAAACTCTCAGTACGGACTGTCTTCAATCCTCCAGTTGAGCAAATGAATGACATGATTCGACTCGGGCTCTCATCGGGAATGGGTAGTCCAATGGTTAGAATAGGAGGAATCAAGATATTCACTGATGGCTCGATTGGAGCCTCAACCGCCTTCATGTCCAAAGATTACAAAGGACAGAAAAGTAACAAAGGCAGGCTTTTGATGGATAAAAAGACATACAGCAAGATCATCAAGAAAGCCATCAAGAACAATATACAAACAGTGACCCATGCCATTGGTGATGCTGCCCTTGAGATGGTAATCTCTGCTTTCGAGGACCTCAAAGATAAATCAATGATACGTGAGCAGAGACACCGGATCGAGCATGCAGAGCTAATCAATGAATGGCAAATTCGTCGAGCTGTCAGCCTTGGATTAATCCTATCAATGCAACCCAACTTCGTAGGAAAGTGGCAATTGATGGGAGCTCTCTACAATGAGAGGCTCGATGAGGAAACGGTTCGGGGAATGAACATGTTTCGAGTCGCACTTGATAATGGAGCGCATCTAGCCTTTGGCAGTGATGGCATGCCCTATGGACCATTATACGGCATCTGGTCAGCTACCAATCATCCAAACGACAGAGTCAGGCTTGCTGTTGAAGAGGCATTGCGATGCTATACTCTAGAAGCAGCGTATGCATCTTTCATGGAGAAGACCGTTGGTAGCTTGGCAGTTGGAAAGAGGGCCGATTTCGCAGTGCTTTCTGATGACATTCTCAATGTCCAGCCCGAGAAGATCAATGAGATCGTTGTCGAAATGACAGTAGTAGGTGGCATCGTTGAATACACCGCTCTAGGGACCTGAGGTGGTTCCGTGGGCAATATCCGTGTTCTTAGTGATGATTTGGTTTCTCTCATATCAGCAGGAGAGGTAATTGAGAATCCCGCTTCAATAGTAAAGGAATTGATTGAGAACTCTCTTGACGCTGGTGCCACCAATATTGAGATATCAATCACTGAGGGCGGAATTGGTTCAATTACTGTATCGGACAATGGCATTGGTATAATGAAAGAAGACTGCCCAGTTTGCGCACTACGCTACTCAACAAGCAAAATCAGCACCAAGGAGGATATCGACTCCATTCGGACCTATGGATTCAGGGGAGAAGCTCTGGCAAGCATTGCGGCAGTAGCTGATATGGTGATAGTGACTAAGCATCAAGATGAAGAACTCGGGACAAAGCTTGTTTCAAGAGCAGGAGAAATCCCTGGAATGGTTGATGCATCAAGACCAAGGGGAACCACTGTTGAAATTACAAACCTCTTCAAGAATGTGCCTGCAAGAAGAAAGCATTTGTCAGATTCAAGAGTGGAAAGTCAGAGGATTCTAGACGTTGCTATGCGGCATGCAATTGTCAGGAATGATGTAGGATTCAGGCTTCTGAGAGATGAACGGATTGCCATGGACTGCCCTCCAGAGCAGACAGAAAGAGAAAGAGTTCTCCATCTATGGGGACCCGATGTTGCAGCGAGTCTTGTCAAATTCCAGCACAAGGCTGGTGACACACTGATATCAGGATTTGTAGCTCTGCCTCCAGTATCAAGAGGAAACAGACGAAGACAATACTTCTCAGTTCGTAACCGGCCAATCCATGACGACAGATTCAATCAGGCTGTTGAATCAGCCTATTCATCGCTCCTGATGAAGGGGAGATATCCTATCTGCTCAATCAAAATCGACGTCAAAGTAGAGAAAGTCGATGCCAATGTGCACCCTACGAAGAGAGAAGTAAGGATTCAGGATTCTGATGAAATCGTCGAAACGGTAAGGATAGCAGTTCGAGAAGCATTAGATAAGGACAGGCCAGAAGAAGCACCCTTGGCGCTGCAAGATTTTGTTGATATGCCATTGTCCGAAACCCTCCTTTTCCCGGGTGAGTCAGAAGAAGATATGACATTCTCTGCACGGACCTTGGCTGAGGAGCCTCTACTATTTGAGAGGGTCACCCTCGAAGATCTGATCAAGGATAAGGCGATTGATCCTGAGCAAATCACTCTGGGAGGGGCCTTCAAAATTGTGGGGCAGATTCAGGACCTCTATATTCTTCTCGAGTTTGATGATGGGCTGGTAATCGTCGACCAACATGCAGCGCATGAGAGAATCATCTATGAGCAAATGAAGACGGACATGAAGAAAAAGAGTGTAGTCACCCAGGAGCTATTGGAGCCAATCGTTCTCCGTCTGAACACTGCTGACAAGGACGCAATCCTCCATGCAAAAGATGTACTGGAGGAATTAGGATACTCAATAGAACCATTCGGAGGAAGTGAAGTTCTGGTTTCAACCCTTCCCGAGGTGTTTGGTCATCGTGCAAACGAAGAAGAGCTGATTGCACTCGTCGACCGAATTGTTGAACTTGGAGTGCGAGCCGCGAGCGATGATTTCATGGATAATGTCCTCAAACTCGTAGCATGTCATTCAGCCATCCGAGCTGGAGAAACTCTCAGCCATAAGGAGATTGCCTCACTATTAGTAGATCTTGTCAAATCACCAAACAGATACAACTGTGCTCACGGGAGACCTTCGATAATCAAAATCACAAGAAAGGAGCTCGACAAGCGGTTCGGTCGAGATGGCCCTCAAGCATTGGCTCGTTTCAGGGCACGGCATCGTATAAAGCGCTAGGCTGCGCTGAGCGTAGAATTAAGTAGCCAATGAAACTCGATTCTTAATATGACCTCAGGTGAGATTGTTTCAAATCAACACAAGATTGTCATTTCCACAATTATGTTCCCCGGCAATTCATCAGAAGCAAGCACACTACTTCTCCTAGAGAGCATTCGTGCCTTCGGTGGGTCTCTCGCCAATGTAGCTGTGTGGTGTTTCATGCCTGAGTCTAGGAAACAAATCTCTACGAAAACCCAAAGGAGAATCACTGAGCTGGAAGTAGATCTTGTCCCATTTGATATTGACCCTGAAATAGCCACTTTCCCTTTCACAAGACACGCTCAGGCTGCGGCCCTAGCGGAATCAAGATCAATTGGTGAAGCGGACCTTGTTGCATGGTTGGCTCCGAACACACTTGTCCTGCAAGAGCCAGGGAAGTTCCTCCTGAGGGGCGGCATTAGCTTGGGATACCGCCCTGTTCATCATAAACTCCTCGGCCTGAAGTATGATGACCCGCTAGACACATTTTGGTCAGCTGTCTACGAGTTTTGCAATGTCCCAGATGAACGCGTCTTTGCTATGAAGCCCCAAGTGGAGAATCTGGCAATCCGACCCTACTTCAATGCGGGTTGTCTAGTGGTGAGACCTGAGAGATCGCTTTTCCAGTCTTGGCGTGACATGTTTCTGGAGGTATACCAAGAGCCGGTTTTCGTGAAGTCATACCAAGAGGACAGTCGTTACGCAATATTCGTACACCAGGCTTTATTGTCAGGGGTCATTCTCTCAAGAATGACAAATGATGAGATTGAAGAACTACCAGCAAATTACAACTATCCACTCAACCTCTATCTTGAGGATTTCACTGATAATCGTCCAGATTCTCTTGAGGAGTGCATAACCATCAGACACGAGGGATTTTATCGAGACCCAGACTGGGCAAGCAAGATGCCTGCCGGAAAGGAGCTCAAAGATTGGATTGCCAAACGACTATTTTAGGGGCAGGTCGTCGCAAGCACGATTAGCAATTCATTTTGGGATGGATTGATACTTCTTCCAGTGCTTCTTTTATAGAGGCACTTTACACTGGACCTTTGGATACTAGGAAGTAATTCTTATGGGAGCATTAAGCGGATTGGATAAAAATAGACAGGTTCTGCTTCTCTATTTCGTCTTGATAGGATCGTCTGCTTTACTTGGAAAAGAGGAGTGATTACTATGGAAGTAACAAAGTACTCTGATCTTGTATTAGGACAATCAGCAGAAGTCGTGCACACAGTCACAGAAGAAGACGTGCAGAAGTTTGGGGAACTCAGCGGCGACTATAATCCGTTGCACTTCGATGAAGAGTGGGCAAAGAATACCATGTTTGGTAGCCGGATTGCTCACGGTATTCTAACTGCAGCTTTCATTAGCACTGCAATAGGTATGCATCTGCCAGGACCCGGAACAATCTACATGAGCCAAAGCATGCGATTTCTTGGACCTGTAAGAATTGGTGATACAGTTACCGCCCTAGTCGAGATTATCGAATTGAATGATGAAAAACAGAGAGTTACTCTCAAAACTACTTGTACCAACCAAGATGGCAAAATCATACTCGATGGTGAGGCACTAGTAGCTCTGATGAAATTGAAGTAGAACTCAGTTATTCGAAATCCTAATGACAGTGTACGTGAGTCATCATTGGTGACTACAGGAGCTTATTCATACTGCAGGCATCCTGTGACACTTGGCTTTGCTTGTGCGACTCCAGGCTTTGTCTTAGTATTTGACTTTGCACCGCTATTGATCAATGCAATATTCTTTACTCCAATCATGATTGCATTGCTATTCTATGAGGAGAGAGAGCTTGTTAATCGATTTGGGGGAGAGTACGAGAGGTATAAGGCTGAAGTGCCAATGCTAATCCCTAGGCGAAGGAAAGCTTAGAAGTACGACTATGCTTTTATTCCCGATTTACGTTCATAACTTTCATGATGCAATTCAAGCACTGGTTGATTCGAGAAGAGGAAGAGGGGCAGATTGTATGGCTCCTTCTAAATCGTCCTGATAAGAAGAATGCATTCAATGAAGAAGTGCACGAGGAATTCAGTCAATTCATTGACGGATTACATTCAAACTCGAAAATTCGCGTCTTGGTTATCTCAACAGCATCGGATGACATCTTCACTGCTGGTGCTGATATTGAGGGGTTCTTCAGGATGCATGAGGGTGATGTATACAGCAATGCTATGGAGGTATCGAAGGCGTCCCAGAGAATGTTCAGCAAGCTTGAGGAGTTGCCATTTCCCGTCATCTCAGCTGTGAAAGG
>JBHLQK010000134.1:0-8858 GCA_048884925.1 Candidatus Thorarchaeota archaeon | reverse complement strand
CTCATGGGGTCATGTTGTGACATACTCCCTCTATTATGCTACTGATAGTGCGACCTGGATAGAGATAGACTCAGGGATTACTGGAACTAGTTATAATTGGGATACAACTGCAGTAAATGATGGCTCAACATATAGTCTAAAGCTGACTTGCAGCTGTTCTGGCAGTCTTGAAGCAGAATGCATTTCACAGACCTTCTCAATTGGAAACGAAGCAACGACGACAATAACAACTACAACTGGAACAACAGCAGTCGAACCTCCCCCTGATGGCACAATGATATTAATCGCAGCCTTTGGTGGTGTTGGGATTGCAGCAGTTGTTATAATTATCATAATCCTACAACGGAAGGGGGTAGCACCTTCAGGTGGAGGCGGGTCCTGAATCAGTCTTTCCTGTTGTTTGAGGTGAGGATCGCAGGAATGCAATTCGGTCGAATGATGTAAATACAGCTTAGTGTATTTCATAAGCCAATCCGAAGAACTGCTTCGTGATTCCGGAAAGGAGATTGCCATGAGATATCGAGTAGGGGCTTCTATATGCGCCATCGTAATGCTTATTGTTCTTACAGCTAGCTCATCTTGTTTCTTAGCGCCTTTGAGGCCTGCTGATGAGCTATTAACGATTAATGAACTTGCAATAAATCCCGCAGACTATACCGTGAGCCCCCCAATTACTATTGAAGGAGATCAAGATTTCGAAGTCCAAGCGAATGCAAACAAATGGCCTGGCGATGGCTCGTCTGGTAGCCCATACATTATCCGGAACCTGAGTATAAGCTCTGGGTCTGACACGGCTATCCTAGTCAATATTACTAATACCGATGCATATTTCGAATTCAGGGACTCAATTCTCAGCGGAGGTCTATGGGGTATATATCTCTGGCAAGTGAGTCATGGCGCAATAATCAATAACACGATTGAAGGGAGCGCAGGTTCCTGCATATATGGCGGCTATTGCGACCTCCTTTCTGTGGAAAATAATACGCTGATGGATGCAGATGAGGATGCCCACGGATTAGAATGGAACACAGTATACCACTCCAATATTAAGAACAACACAGTAAAGGAGAATGGTGATAGAGGACTCATACTTGATTACTGCGTGAACTGCTCCCTTATTGAGAACACTGTATTTGGAAATGGAAACCATGGTTTGAATCTTCGTGATGCCAATACAATAGAAATCGAGAACAACAGAGTATACAGCAATAACATAGATGGGATAGAGTTTGGCAACTGTCATCACTGCAATGTTACAGGCAATTACATCTACGATAACGGTTTTCGTGGGATTGATGGGATGATTACTCAATACCTGCGTGTAATAGAGAACATCATTGCTGGAAATCCCATATGTGGGGTTAGCATAAGCGGAGACCATTCAGCTGTAATCAATAACACATTTTATTCAAATGCGTGGGGTGCTGTGGCAATCGAAGCCACAGATGTTACAGTTACTTGGAACAACTTCATTGATAATAAGGAGTTTGAGACACAAGCACAGGTGTCTGATAGTGAAATAGGCAACACCATCGATTACAACTATTATGATGATTGGACTTGGCCAGATGCCGATCCGATTGATGGTATAGTTGATGAAGCCTACTGGATAATGGGTGCCGCCCTTAGCACAGATCCTCAACCCCGCGTCAGAGCATTTCCCAATGATAAGATTCACCTAGTTACCAAACCAATGATTGTGTCACCAGTCCAAACTGACTATTCACGTCACACAGAGATCAATGTCACATGGGGGCCCTCAAGCGATACATTTGGGCATGATATCACTTACTCAGTCAACTACTCAAGCAATGGCGGATCTGACTGGATAGAAATCGCCACCGACTTGGACCAGACCTACTTCTTATGGGATATCACTCAAGTGCCAGAGAGTTTGAACTATACATTGAGAGTGGAAGCAACATGTGGCACTGGGAAATCAGTAATTCGAGAACTAGCCTTCGAGTTTGAGATTCGCCACCATGTAGTATCTACTCCGACGATTACCTATCCTAATGGTGGGGAGCTCATCAGTGAATCATGTTCCATTCAGTGGCAATATAGCCAGTGTACATATGGTCACCCCGTCAATGCAACTATCTACTACTCGTCAGATGGAGGTGAGAATTGGCACCTTATCATTGCTAATACGACCATGACTATGTACTCTTGGGATACTACTGGCTTGGTAAGAGGGTCACATTACTTAATCAAGGTTGTAGTGAAGTGCAATGAGTCAGCAATTGCTGAGGATGTATCTGATGCAGAATTCTCTCTAGTTGAACCTGTGACCACGACACCAACAACTCAAACCACTGTTCCCACGACGACTGCTACAACCACTGCACCGCCACCCGAACTGCCGTACGTGTTGCTTTCGCTTGCTAGCTTGGGGGCCGTTGGAGTCATCGTAGTCCTTGTGGCTGTACTTAGACGGCGTTCTTAAGCTAGAATCCGTAGATGCCTTTAAAGCCGCTCAGCGCCCAGCAGATGAGAAACTGGTACGAAACGAGACCTCAATATTTACTATTGTTAACATTCTAGTCGATCAAGATAGAGTGAGTAGTTCATTTTGAGTTGCCAGTGGCCGATGTTGATCGAGCCAAAGCATTCTACGAGAAGGTGTTTGGCTGGGTCTTGGAAAATCAAGTTGGACCATTGGGTACATACCTTGCTTTGCACACTGGAAACGAGAAAGAGCCAGGAATAAGTGGAGCCTTTGCCGAGCGTCAAAGCGAGAGTGACACGATAGTGAATACTATTGATACAGGTGATATAGATAATGCGATTACAAAGGTTGAAGCTAATGGTGGAAGAATCACATTCGCCAAGTGTCGAATATCAGGAGTAGGCTACCTGGCCTACTTCGTAGATCCGGAAGGTAACCAATGGGGTATCATGCAGAGAGATGCATCTATAGAATGAATGGAGTATGATGATAATGCCAAGAGTAGTACACTTTGAGATAGTAGCTGATGATGCGGAGCGCATCTCCAAGTTCTATGAAGAAGTCTTTGATTGGAAAGTCCAGAAGTGGGATGGTCCAATGGACTATTGGTTCTTGATGACTGGAGATGAGAAGGAACCTGGAATTGATGGTGCTTTTGGAATACGTCAGAGTCCTGATGACATGACTATCAACACTATAGATGTGGATGATGTCGACAAATATGTGAAGCTTATTGAGGAGAGTGGCGGCGAGATTGTTCGGTCCAAGCAGGTCATACCTGGAGTCGGATATCTAGCATATTTTAAAGATACAGAAGGGAACTTATGGGGAATGATGCACTCTGATTCAGATACTAAGTAGCAGCTGAAGGAACAGTAACCTTTTCACGATGAGAGCCCAGCACCTGTATAGATGACATTATCGGGGTCTAGCAGACTGGCTTGGGACTTGGTTCGTGAGCAACGAAGAACCACTGCTCAATTTGTAGCGGATTCCAAGAAGCTCGAACCGGTTGCTTCAGAGCTCACACGGCTTGCGGCATTGAATCATGCATTAGGACTCTGGCTAGCGGCTTCCACATCGATGCCCAACCATCCCAGAGGACTTGCCTTCAGAACTCCAACCATAGGGTCGATGCATGATGGTATAATTGATTCTGATTTGATTGATGCTACAAAGACTCTGCTAGATGATGCTGAATACAGTATCGTTGATGATGGTATTAGCCGCCTTTCCCTTGATGACTTTCTGGAACTTATAGCTCACATACACTCAATTGGCTCGTACCACCTGCCTGATGGTTTGACTCCTAATGTGCCTCAGAGGGTTCTTGGTGCTTACTATACACCAAGAGAGGTTTCTGATTTCATAGCTGATTCTAGTCTCCGCCCAATGATGCAAAGACTTGCTGAGAAGTATGGTTTAGAATCTCTTCAAGAGAATATGAAATTGATTGACCCAGCTTGCGGACCAGGCGGATTTCTGCTTTCTTCAATCCGTACCTTTGCGAAGCAGTTTCCTAAGCTTTCACTCAATGAAGCTGCAAGGATATTGAGATCAAGTCTCTATGGTGTAGATCTGGATGAAGCTGCACTAGAGATTGCTGACGTATCGTTTTCGATTATGTGTCAGCAACCGATAGGAGATCCAAAGATAACGAGTTTAGGGAAGACCCTGAAACCGGGGAACTCTCTGATTTCCCTTAATGGGTGGAATGGGTTGGAGAACCATGAAGGCTATTTTAAAGACCCGAAATCTCGTCAATCATTTGAATGGGTATCTCAATTTCCAGAGATCTTCTCCGGAGAAAATGCTGGGTTTGATGCTCTTTTGATGAATCCTCCCTACGAGCGACTAAAGCCAAACTTCGCCGAGTTCATGCGTGAAAGACTTCTATCAGGCAGCCGGAAGATGCACGCTGAGGAGTTCCGGAGCTATAAAGCCCGCCTCCAGGAGGATTTGTCTTATTATAGGAACTCGGGAGAATACAGCTTGGCTAGCAGACATACCCTTGACACATACAGGTTGTTCATCGAGAGGTCTCTCCAAATTGTGCGTGAAGGAGGGAAAATCGGATTCATTGTGCCCTCAACAGTGCTAGGCGACCTTTCCGCTGAACAACTCCGTCGTAGTCTTATTCAGGAAAACGCTGTGGATGAGGTTCATGACTTTCCTGAAGGTAACAAGCTATTTGCCAATGTGACTCAATCTCTGTCTATTGTAGTCCTGAAGAGAGGAGGAAGCACTAGGAAATTCAAGGCCTCATTTGGACTGAAAACTGTGAATGAGGCACGAAATCGTAGAGGGTACAGTATACTCATCTCAGATATTCCAGATTCACTCCGAAAATCCATGGTGATTCCTAGAATTCAGAGAAAAGGATGGCAAATTCTCAAGCAAATTCATTCCCATCCTGTGGTTGGGTCAGTTGGTTGGCTCTGCAACAGGCGTGGTGAGCTTGACCTAACTATTCACAAAGAGTTCATTTCAGGAAAAGGAGCGCGTTTACTGAGGGGGACTCACATTGGCAGATATTCGCTGAAACAAGGAAGACGAAGGCGTGATGAATTCGTAGACCTCTCTTCATTTCATAATGCGCTCAGTTCATCGAGCAGGATCGAGGATTCTCTTCAGCCAAGAATTGCGTGTCAGCAGATATCAAATATGAACCAAAGGTGGAGACTGAAGTTTGCGTATGTTAACCCCGGTATCGTGCTTGCAAACTCGTGTAACTATATTGTCATCTCAAGAGAATTGGATCCAGACCTTTTGTACTATCTTCTTGGTGTGTTCAACTCTGAGCTTATGAACTGGCGATTTGATATCAGCAGCACGAACAATCATGTATCTAATCGCCAGCTAGCTGAACTCCCCCTGCCGGTTCATGCATCAAGAGATTCGAAAGAAACGGTTCAACGAATAGGGCAACTAGCCCGAAACTGTGTTCTCAGATCCAGGACCTACGATGCGGAGCTAGAAGCACTTGTATTCTCTATATTTGGAATTGATATGCAAAATGCCGAATGGATTCTTTCTCGCAGAGGGACTCCAGAAGATGAAATGGCGAGTGTGCTCCACGTCTTACAAGGGCTCATGAATCCGTGAGCATTTCTATCCTTCCAGCTGCAATGAACCTTAGTCATGCAGTTGCATCTTGGTGAAACTGGATGGGAATCGTTACCTCAGAGCCCTTGGATGAGCAGATCTCAGAGGATTTGCTCTATAATCATGTTTGTGCGAAATTGAGTGAGCTAGACATGCAGGTTATACGATCCGTTCGTCCTGGTGGAAATTGGAAAGACATCCCTTCTAGCATAATACAGAAGTCAGCTCGCCTTCGCCAAATACAAGCATCCGGAGGTCGCACCACATACTACGGTCGGCTAAGCAAGAATCTGCCAAGTTACACAATTAATACATACTTCAACAGACCTGGCAACGGAACGTTCATTCATCCTGTGCAAGACAGATTGATATCTATTAGAGAAGCGGCACGACTGCAATCGTTTCCTGATAGCTATAGATTCCTCGGAAGCACCACCTCGATGTATAAGCAAATTGGAAATGCGGTTCCTCCTTTGTTAGCTCTTGCTATAGGAGAACAAGTAAAACGCGGGCGTGCCGTTGACCTGTTCTCAGGAGCCGGGGGTCTTTCTGAAGGTCTTTCGCAAGCTGGGCACTCAATTATTCTGGCCACTGATATTGATCAAAAGATGTGTGAAACCCATAGTTACAATCATCGCGATACAGTTGTTATCTGCTCTGACTTATCCAAGGAGAGGAATGCCAATGAGCTCGCTGAAAGAATAGATGACGTGGCATCGGGCAAAAGCCTTCGGATGATAGCAGGCGGTCCTCCATGTCAGGGCTTTTCTACTGCAGGCAAGTGGAATGTCAAGGATGCACGAAATCAGCTCTTTATCCCCTTCATGGATGTAGTTGAAAGACTGATGCCTGATTATGTGCTTATCGAGAATGTACCAGGGATTCAGTGGATTAAGAACGGACTAGTACTCAACAGTATGCTCTCCATCCTTAATGGATTGGGATACACCACATCATCTCTTCTTCTTAGAGCGGAGGAATTTGGAGTTCCTCAGAGGCGGCGCAGGGTGTTCATTCTAGGGTCCAAACAAGGAGGGGATTTCATGCCGCCTCCGCCATATTTCTACTCGATAGAGCGCGGAAGGAAACATTCCGAAACCGTGCAACAAGATGCATTGGCATCTCCAATCAATGTAGGGGAAGCCATTTTGGATTTGCCGCCTATTGCTTCTGGAGGTGGAGAACACATCTCTAACTATGAACCGACGGGATACCAGAGTGCATATCAGTCTCTAATGAGAGGGCAAATAACATGGAGCAACTTCATAGAAGAAAGAGCTCAGCAAGACTGATTTGTCAGGATGCTCCATTTCTTGAGTATCAAAGATTGTGAAATCAAGTAGAGATTGGAGGAGATAATACAAGTGATAACCAAGGCGATGCTATTCGACCTTTTGGGACCGAAAGTACTCGCCTTAAAATGCTTCTTTAATGAACGAATTAGTAGGGATTTCCTCCTGAGTGTCGTGGATAAATACTCAGAACATATGTCTGAACTCACGAATAATCCCGTTGCAGCCTCTATTGACGAGAACATAGTCTATCTCTCCAGAGTTAACGAGTCCACCCTAGTCGCAGCCACAACCGATTCGCAAGAAGCGATCGAAGAAGAGCTACAGGCAGTCGAATCCATCGGTACAAAGATGAGGAATATCGTTGCCCGCACTCCCGTGCGGGATGCCAAGAACATGTTTGCTCCGATGGTTGATGACGAGCTAAGAAAGAGGATTCATGTCTGTTTCATATGCGACTCCAATTCGCCACAGCAGAATCATTCAGGATCCGCTGCCTTAAGGATGGTCAAAGTACTGAATGCTGGAGGAGCTTCCAAGGCCCGAGCAGCCAGCATCGGTCCTTTTGGCGTCTATGTCAAGCAGATGACAATCGATCAAATAGCTGGTTCGGAATGGAATGAGGAGCTGGAGCGAGTAGGGGTCTTCGCATTCATTGTATTTCCGCCAATAACTGATGGCAGGAAAATTGGTGCAATGACCCGAAAGATCAGAGGAAATTCGTCTGGCAAACTCCTGATTATTCCCGGATCAGACGCTGAGTTGGAGGCTGCGAGAAACCTCGAGTCATCCCATTTCATGGAGTTGTGCGATTCTGTCTCATCAACCCCTTCTGACCTATTATTGTCAGTCCTCGCGACATCCGGCTATACTGATATGCATCTGGAGCTGGCTCGAGAGAGATGGTCAATCGATGAATCTATAGACGAGGATATCGAAACAACACCTGGAAAGGACGGACTACTGGGACACCAAGCCTTCTTTGTAATTGATAAGGACTCAGGGGAAGCGCGCTTCATATACCTATACGATAAGGACGCTGTCTATATGGCGACGGCACCAAACGTGGTAGCAGCAATATCACAATTTCAGCTGGACTCTGCAAGTCCCACTTCTACATCGGTATTCTCTGCAGGCGGTCTGAAATATGCCATTATAGAGCGAAGTGATATTGTTTTCACGTTGATTACTGGCGATAAAGAAGATGTTGAGGTCATGCGAGAACGGTTTTCATTTCTTCCTGACCTCTATCTTGATGAAGCACCAGAGAATCAGGAGAGCAGTGGCGGGCTGTTCGAATCCCCTCCTTTCACGTTGAAGCTTTTAGCGACACTTCCCCCTGAAGACCTACCGGGTCGAATAGCTCCACAAAGAGTGCAAGCTCCTGATTGGGAACGATTTGAATCCGATTTGGTGAAGGATTTTCTTTTGGCAGTATGGAACAGCCTAGATGGTCATAAGACTATATCAGAGCTAACAAGCAGCACCGGCGGTCCTGATATGGTTATGGGCGCAATTCATTTACTGAAAAGAATGGAAGCCATAAACTGGAAGGTGCGAATATTCCCTGAGGATGTGCCGAGCATCGTTTCTCCGATCCCCGAGGAAGTGCGTTCATTATACTCACATGTTGATAGCATTGTTGATCATGTGGATGGCCATAGAACAATTAGTGAAATTGGAGCGCAGCTAGGGTTTGAGTCTAGCGTTTTAATTGCGGTATTTGGCGAACTGCATAGACGCGGGAATATCACCTTTAAAGAGTGAGAGATACCTTTGCGTGATTTTGATGAGCAATCTGCGGCTGCCCACGCAGCATCTAATTATCGAAGTGAAATGGTGTCGGGCGATAATTTGAGTTGATACTTAATTATGCCTAATCGCGATTGGCATGAGGCAATTAGTAACCGCACATAGATGGTGAAGGAATTCACGTCCAGAGGTCATGCGAAAAAAGAGAGAGTAGGGGGCGGTCGCCCCCTTTAATCTAGTTGTTACTGTTTCACACATGC
>JBHLQK010000133.1:0-8894 GCA_048884925.1 Candidatus Thorarchaeota archaeon | reverse complement strand
ACCTCAAATTGTGCCCTGATTAGGAGAAGAATGGTAGATTGCTATTTCCTATATTCCTAATAACCAGCAAGTGTCAGAGTATTTAGTATCAAGGAGCATTTGCGTAAGTTCGTTTTCAATCTCATTAATTGATTCCTGAACCCAGGAGTTTTCTTCTAACAGGTTCGTAATTGCACTGACTAATAGATGCGTAATCTCTTTGGGATGAAACTCTTTTCCAAGTAGGAATGATAGATTTGCCACAGGACTGGGTGTGCTCGGAACAGAACCAAGACTTCTTGCAAGCATGGGATTTGGGATTAGGACCTTTTGCATCAGTTCTAGGTCAGCATTAACCAGTAGCGTACCATGATGGAGAATGCCTTCATAAAGATAGTATTGAGCAGAGCCGGAAATTTTCCAATCTTCAATGAAGATACTCGAAGGAGGTACAAACCTTGAACGACAACCTAGCTGTGACAATAGATTAACAATAGCTGAACACAAGAAACGTGTGAAATCGCGAATTGTCTTCATTCTATTGATAGCTCTGTCACCTGTAATAATGGAATAATTGTAGTTGCCAAGATCCATATATACAGCCCCCCCACCACTACACCGACGAAGGATTGGTATGTTGAGTTTCTCGCATAATTCAACGTTTACTTCCGCCCGCACATCCTGACTACGACCAATAACAACTGATTTTTCGTTCTGCCATATTCGGAGTGTGTTCGGTGAGTTATTGTCAATAATGCCTCTAAGAATAGCCTCATCAACTGCAAGATTCCATGCAGGATCTGATTCCTTTGAAATAACCACACGCCAAGCTGAGTCCATCACTTCAATGTCCCACCAAATGTTTCACGATAGGCTTTCTCGACAATTGAACATAGATTATCATAAACGGGGACTGTCCTCTTGTGTGTGATCTGTCCTTCGACGACGATAGCCGGCACGATATTCTTTTTGGAGGCTTGGATGACTCCACCACTAGGGCGAAGCCCAGGTGGAATGCCTTTAAGCCAAGAAACCAGTCCTCGTCCTCGAAGCCACGTCCGACACTCGACCTTTCCTTTGTAGGTTTTAGAAATCTCATCAATCATTGCCATTATTTCGCGGCATCGAGTTGTAGGTGGATAGGCAAGGTATGCTTCAAGCAATACTCGGCCCAGTGCGAGCGGCTCTGATTGATGATATATCCAGGCATCATCAGTATATTTCCATTGATAGAGTTCATTCATTAGATTAGTTTCTTGAGCGCTTGCAGGTTCAGTAGACATTGGTAAACCCAGATGCTGTGACATTGATTGTATCATCGCATCTATGAAATGAGGAATTGAAACATGAGATTGGAGCTGATCAAGAGAAGAGAAATTAGAGTCGTTTCTTGAAATCATGAGGCCAGCGAAGTGTAGATTTTTATGAACAAGAATCATGCCTTGCAGCAATAAATAGTCGAAGTAATAGGACGTATTGTATGCCCCCAAATAGGAGTTCTTGATGATGAAATGACCTTGGTGAAATCCAATATCACCTGAGGAGATTTCGGATTGAATTCCATTTAGAAGAGGCTGGAGTAACTCTGCCACCTCTGTTTCCAGACCACCAGAAATCGAAGCTGTTGACTTATCAACCAAGGAGAAACTCAGAACGCCTTTGCCATATAGAAGGGGCATTCTACCACTGAGTCCGCGCGTCACAGAAACACCTTTCGAACCACATCTCTGAATAAGAGGGTCCTCCTTCGGCATCGGACTCCTCGGGAGTACTAGCGTAGGACTCATGCTTTCCCAGACTCGGATCGTAGGTGGACCTTGGTTCTCACTCGTTATGTGAAGGATGGCTTCATCTAGAGCGACATCCCGGATTCCGCCCGGATTAGGACCTCCATACAGCCGGATCTTCGACAATGATTCCATTATGTATCACCTTGTGGCAAACCCTGCATAAAGAATGGACACTCCGGACCCACGCATTCAGGATTGTAATCCCTAAATTGGCAGCTCAGTCGTGAAATAGTAGGTATTTTCAATCCCATCTCTTGGCTGAGATAGGCAGTGCCTACGGTCAGAGAGGAGTACACGGATGCTTTGCAGCACCTAGGCGCAGGTAGATTGGCAGCCGCGGTCATGGCCACTGCAGAAGCGTTAAGCACACTCCTACGTTCTCGTGGTTTAGTGTAGTCAGCCCTCATCAATAGACTGACTGCGATTGGTACACCCATTGCTGCACCACAGGCGCCTATACTCGCACAGCTGCCTAGCCCGAACTTAGCAGCACGTTTTACTACTTGACGTAGTCGAGATTCAAGAGCCATCTCGTAGCCAACATTATGTGCAACTGTCAGTAGAATTGCTGGAACTAATATGTGATGCTCAGGACCGGACATCGGGATTGCTGGATGATACATTAGGAGGTTCGCGAGAAACAGAGGGTCATCTGAGGATGTAGCCATACATGTCCTCAGGATTATCTCTGTGGGGGTACATGTTCGACAAGATTCACAGACAAAGTGGGAATCCTCACATGTGAAATCACTTTTTTCATCTCTTCTGCAATAACTGCATGAGAGAACTTCTCCTTCGGTTTCATGTAGTGGCTTCTTGCATATCACGCATGGATATTCAGAATCCTTCATTGCTCTCCTCCTGTAGAAAACGCTTTGCTGGTGGACAGGAGAGGTATTGTGATTATTGATAATGGGAACTCCAAAGGCCACCGCCAAGAAGAGAAGAAGGGATTTTGGTTCCTGGAATGCATCATGTATATTAACCGGACAATCTCGATAAATCAATTTTTCGGGAGATGTTCAATCGTGGTCGGTTAGTGCTACTTTGAGAGTTGAATTTGGGGACATATCAGAATCAAAGCAGTAGGCAAAAGGCTACACACGACTTCTTGCATCATTTCAAACAGGGTGTTTCTTGGAGCGTAGCTCCTCCTTGGAGATGCCCATACTACTGGCAGGTAAACTGAGTTCAGTGCCCAGTGATATTATCGATAGGACTGCATCAATTACCTCCCACGTTTCCTTTGAGGCCGCTGTTGCGCTCTCTATCACACTACTCCTATCAGCTTTGAGTACAAAGGCGGCTGTATCCACCGAACCTTTCTAGCCCATCTATTGTCATTCGCCCAAGAAGCAGCGGACAATGGATCCAAGAACACCCCAAGGCCGTCATGTCGGGTTACCATGTGAACTTGCTTCACATTTTTTTATGAAACACTGTTTGCATCAATTATAGAACGGAGTTCAGTGAATTCATTATGCTCCTTCTGGATGATATGAGAGTGATCCAATAGTGTGGGGGCACTTGGCAGAGAAATGTACAAATCGCCGATGCAGAGAGAAGCATTAGCTTTCTCGAATATTGGCCCGTCCTAGCTTGCTTTCCATGATGACTTAATAGCAATGCTGGAACCGTGCTGAAGGCCTATGATGGTTCGTATCTCTTGCGAACCGTCTGCTTCGCGGGTTGATTCGGTCGTGATGTGAGTTTGACTCTTGTTGCTCATAAAACAGATTCACACTCCAGATTTAGGCAAATCAGGCAGTTGGTACTGACTAGACAGAATCTATGTTTCTCGCATGAGTTGTCGTGCTACGTAGCCGTCATCTCAGCAGCCATCGAATGAATATCAGCAATCATTCTGCGAATTCGTGGATCGCTGAGGCTGTAGAGCTTTCTAGTACCATCACGCCTGACAGTCAGGATACGTGCTCTCACCAGTTGAGTGAGGTATGCAGAAACTGTAGACTGAGATAGTCCAATCTGCGGGAAGATGTCACACTGACACTGTTCCCCGTCCGCAAGGAAGTCTATAATCTTTAAACGCTCGGGATTACTCATGGCTTTATGAAAATTAATTCGCCATTCAGTCTGCCTATCAATTCTCATAGCAACACATCACTTTGCAAGATTCTCTGTTCTGGTATGACAAATATATACGCAAATTGCCCACCAAAACTGGACTCTCAAACGTGGTTGTCTATATATCTCGATAAATCAATCTTTCCATTTCACTCTAATTCGCGTAGTTTTCTTTCGGTCATCAGATTCATTCTCATTCCTAGTCATCCAAGAACACCACTGATCAATTGTGAAATGAGAAGAAGCCAGTCAAGTGGCTCTTATGCCTCGTTTCTCAATCTCGTTGAGAATGGCTTTTTCTATTTTGGCTGTAGTGGGATTGCTTCCTAGTGATTGGGTACCAACAACTACGCCACGATAACCAATCCTGTGCCGCTTGGCGACTTCACTATCAGCCGTGTATTCCCTATAGTCAACAGCACTTCCATACTTTCTGACTGCCTCATAGATACGACCCAGGAATCCAGTCTGACTGCAGCCACATACACCCACTGCAAGGAACACCATTACTGGAATCTTTTCAGACACTTGTTTCACCTCCATTCATCTCTTAGACGGTCGACATGTAATGCAATGTCTTGAGCAATTCTCTCAACAGACTCTCTACCTTCTCGGATTTTCCATCTCTCACCATTGTTGGTGCACTCGGTTCCAAGATAATCCTCCAAATTCATCTTTACAGAAGGCTCACTGCTGTATCTCGCCGTACCCTTAGCCGCGCAGAGCTTGCTACATCCATCAATAGTGACTGTTGGAAAGTTTCTTGCGAAATCTCTCTCCGCCTCATTTCCTGCCAAGAAAAGAGGAAGACATATCGTCACTGTCTCAGTTGGCCTCAGATGATGCAGGACCTCAAGAGTTGCAGCACGAGAGATATTCCCCCCTGAACATGCTTCTCCACTACACGAGATAAGACCAATCTTTGGTTTGAATGCCATCATTTGGTACCTCCGTGGTTTAGAATCTGTTTTGTAATGTCAGATGCGAGAAGCCGGCCCCCATCGCCAATATCAAGAACCGTTCCGGGCTTGTGTTCCCTGTTGTCTGCAAGAACCTTTGGTGCCATTATCTCCATAATTGGGTTTCCACCAGCATGTTTCACAAGGACTGTTGCGCACTTCTTCGGGCAGCCATCAATAGTATACACATCTGATTCCATCACAATTCGTTTGGACTCTTGGTCGTCGGTCATTAGTAGTGGAAGACATATTGTCATGTACTCATTGGAGTGGTCGGAATCGGTCAAGAGATACGTTGCTTCCCGTGCAACCGTACCGAATGCCTTTCCTATTCCACTGCATGGAATTGCAACCTTTTTCATTCTTCATTCCACCTTCTTTCCAATCTCTGCTTTTGCTTTAGTCAAGGCATATGCCATATAGTCAGCAGCATTTCTGAGTAGTTCCAGTTCATCGATGTCATCTGGTTTCAGGAGATAGAGCCAGCCCTTATCATATGGACTCTCGTTGATTAACTCGGGACTGTCCTCAAGAGATAGATTAACTTCAACTATGGTCCCCGATAGAGGGACTATGATATCGATTAGGATTTTTGTTGACTCCATCGCACCGGCGTCGTCAAACATGTCCACATGAGTGTTGGGTTCAACAAGCTCCACAAAGTACACATCAGATATCATCTGTTGTAGGAAATCTGAAACTCCTATCCGAGCATGTTCTCCTTCAATCCTGACCCAGAAATCGTTATCAGAGTACTTTAGATCCTCAGCCACCCTGAGTATGAACTTGTCGAACTTCTCCTCAATGTATTCAATTTCCTGTGAAGGCTCTGCAGTGATCGTGGGTGAAGCCCTTAGTCTTGTCGTATCCAGTTCTGAATTCACAAGCAGAATCAAGTGACCTACCATCTCTTCGAAGTCCTCGATTAAACCTGAAATTTCAGGAATGGAGATACTTGTGATGTCATTACGGCCCCGTGCATGTGCAAGTTCTGAAGCGCAGTTTGTTCCGCAACCGTCAAGACAGAACACATCAGAGGCCCTATAGCTACGCATCTCACCGGGTCGTTCCTTGAAGAGCGCCCCCATGCTTCCGATGACTACATCATCACATTCCTCGGCCAATCGCTCTGCGGCGATTCTCGAAACCTCACCACCGGGACGGTCATATCCTGCACATGGAAGGATGTATTTTCGTACCATCCACCATCACCCTATTTTGCGCGTTCCTCTTTAATCAACTTGAGAATATCTCCCTTTGAAGGAAAGGAAATGGCATCTTTTGGGCACATCTTCCTGCAAGCTTGACAGAAGACCACACAGTTGAAGGGATTCTCAACTGAGATTCTTGAGGGGTTCTCAAGTGGCTTGTAGACTCTATGGGGGCAGAACTTCAGACAGTCGTACTCGCCATTGCATCCGTCACAATGCTGCAGGTCAACAGTTGGCCACCAGGGTATCTTCTCTCGGTCGACTCCCATGAAGCTCATACCTGGACCAGACTCACTCGATGTCGTATCCATGTTTCTTCAACTCCTCAGACACTCGAACAACAGCCTCTTCAGTGGTCATGTCCCGCACATCAATCGGTATAAGGTCGTTCTTCACCTCCAGACCTCTCTTCTCGAACGCATCACGGAAGAGTTTGTACTGCATTGCTGGAGCACAACCACCGATGAAGATCTTCTGACCTGATTTCAAGACATCTTCCAGGTATCGGTCACCGTCTTCTTCACACAGTTGAGGATGGATGACACCATATTGTACTGGTAGGGCCATTCGAACAGTATTGATGAAGTCCCAGATGTCCATTTTCCCAAAGCCTGGGCATTTACCGGTGCATACACACATGATGAAGGCTGGTTTTTCAGAAACCATCATGACCATCTCGCGTGAATCTAGAAATTATCGATTTATCTCGATATATCAGTATTTCTATGGTGGCGTTCTGTTCATGAAGATAAGTCATGGCTGTCCTAACAAACGGCAAAGACACCATTATGCCTTGGAATGAGTTGTGTTTCCAAGTTTCAATCCATAGAACTTGCGTCCCAGCCATAGGGAAACGTAGACAAGTCCGACCAAAACAGGTACCTCGATAAGCGGCCCAACGACAGCAGCCAGTGCCTGTCCAGAACCAATGCCAAAAACCCCTATTGCAACTGCTATTGCTAGTTCGAAATTATTGCTTGCTGCGGTGAATGATATTGTGGCATTCTTGTCATATGTAAACTTCATGACATAGGAAATTCCAAACGACACCAAGAACATAATGACAAAGTATGCAAGAAGGGGAATGGCAATTCGGATGACGTCAAATGGAAGAGCAATAATCGTGTCCCCTTTCAGTGAGAACATAACCACGATCGTAAAGAGGAGTCCAATCAGGGCGTACGGTCCGAGCTTCGGTGCAAACTCTTTATCGTACCACTCTTTTGATCGACGCTTTATCAGGCTAAATCGTGTGATAACACCGGCCGCCAATGGAATCCCGAGGAAGATGATGACACTCCAGGCAATCTCCAGAATGGAAACCTCCACAACGGATCCAGCACCCGGCGAAACTATGGAAGAGAGGTATGTGACAAAGAACCATGCCTCAGGGCTGTACATGATTATCTGGAAGACTGAGTTGAGTGCAACAAGAACAGCGCATGATTCGCTACACCCGCCTGCCATCATATTCCAGATTAGCACCATTGCAATGCACCGTGCAAGTCCTACAAGTATTATGCCGGTCCGATAGTCTGGAAGATCAGGCAGGAATATCCAAGCCAGAGCAAACATCAGGAATGGGCCAATCAACCAGTTCAGAGTCAAGGACACAGCAAAAATCTTCTTCGCTCCTTTCAGTTTTCCAAGTTCTTCATACTTGACCTTTGCAAGAACAGGATACATCATCCAGAGAAGACCAATTGCAATTGGTACGGATACAGTTCCAATACTCCAATAATCTAAGGCTTCTGCGAGTCCCGGTACAAGATAGCCCAAAAGGACTCCCAAAGCCATCGCCAAGATAATCCACATTGGGAGAAATTTATCAAAGGTGCTCAAACCAGTTATGGGGCTGCCTATGACGCCATCACTGCCTGTGGTTGATTCGCTCATGCGTCCATCTCCAAGATTCACTGACGAAGAGGGCGTGTTCGTAGAAATCGGATAATCGCGATATTTAAATGTTTTTGAAGGTGTTGAGAGGTGTTTAACTCCGAAGACCCAGATATTCTGCAAGATCCGATCGATTTTCTCTGACTATATCTAGATTGATTGGTTGAATCAGTTTAACTAGGTCTTCTCGTCTATCTGCATTCTCTCTCAACTTCAAGGGTCCACAATCAACAATGTCCCTCTCACCATTCATGAGGAGAGTTGCAAAGGCAAAACAACCAGATTCATTGCAGTCACCACAGTCTGTCTGCGGCAAGAGCTTGTGTATCTGGAGTGCGTTTAGATTCTCCTTTCCCTCGACAAGATTAGGACTCACCGGACCATTCACACTGAGATAAGCAAAAGCTCTTGAGAAAATATACGAGAGTTCCTTAAGATTATCTATCGCTTCTTGCTCATCCCTTAAGTAGGTCATCGCAACTCTTCCACTACCGAAGACCGTCGTTGACCGCCCGGCCCTTTTTGTTGTAACACATGCAAGATTTCTAGAATAGTTAGCATTCTTGAGATGAAGAAAGAGGATTTCCAATATTGAAGTTAAGTCTACATCAAACTCAGCGATGATTCGGACCTTGGCATTGTCAGCTAGGCAAGGTTTGATTTCAGACACCGAATATGTAAATCCTTCATTATCTTGATTCACCATGATTGGGCCATTCCTATATCCAGTGACAATTTACAGGATTGGATGAGAATGTAAGTGGTACGAGGTTTATTGGTTTAATGGTATATTTATATAATTCGATGCTTTTTCTAGAAGGAAATGATTTCCATTCATGAGCTAGATTCGAGGAAATGAAAGGGTTCTCAGCAATGTGAGAAGGGCACTTCCCCAATACTCTATCACCGCCGCCTCTACTCTCTGTTCAAGGTTCTACTCCAATGGTTTATGTAGAAGTGTTTGTATTGTTGAG
>JBHLQK010000132.1:0-8929 GCA_048884925.1 Candidatus Thorarchaeota archaeon | reverse complement strand
GGAGGTCATCTTGGCTTCCTGATTCCCAACAGCGTACTCAGGACTAGGCAGTTCCTAAGAGTGCGGAGATTCCTCCTTGAAGAAATGCTTCTTTGGAAGATTGTCGACGAGGCAAATCCATTCGAGGGAGTAACGCTGGAAATGGTGAGTATTTTTTGCAAGGCAGGAGAATCCTCTGACAATCCTTCAGTCAAGGTAGAATCAAGGCGGCCTGGCATTAAGTGGCAAGGTGATGTACCACGCCAGATTCTGGAGTCTAGCAGTGTCTTTCCAATTTACTATGATGCTATCATGGCTAGGATATTGGAGAGGACAACCAAAGGATGGGCGACAGCTCGGAGAGGGCGTGATCTAGCAAAATCGCATGTTTGCAAGAAGAAGAATGAGCGGTTTCAAATTCCATATGCTACTAGTGGACGAAGCGTGAAGAGATTTCATCTCGATTCACGCCATCTTCTCTTTGCCGACGAATCGTTCAGAAACGACAGCGGACTAACAGAATCACATGATAATAGCATGCTTGTAGCAACAAAGAACTACCCATACCCAAGATGCGTAATAAAACCAAGAGGGATGATTCACGGTGGCGGAGTTGTCCAGATAATTCCCCTTCATCAAGACATCCAAATTGAGGCTTTAGGATTGATCCTTAACTCGAACCTTGTAAGATACATGTGTATCAGGTATCTCACCAACTATTCTCAACTAACAACGTGCCTGAACACAGGAATCATAGAAGATCTCCCACTAATGATGCCCAAGGAACAGGACGTCTTCACACAGTTATTCAGGGCGTTGCAGAATCTGCATCAAGACACTAAAGAACGATTGCAGAGTGGTGATATTTCTTCACTAGAGCAAGTTGCTAACGCACTTGTCTATGAGATGTACCTGACTGATTCCAATTCACTACTAGGAACAGTGTCAGAGGCTATATCAGGACTAACGAAACCTGTTGTTTCAACGGAAATCGTCACGGCACTATCAGATGAGAAGGTGCTGCAATTCGTAGGGGAAATAATGAATCATCAAATGGTCAAACAGATTGAGGCAGCGCCAAGAATGAAGTCATGAATAGAACCCAGATGCCGATGCTTAAATAGACACTAAGGCTGTCATAGCCTCGATGATCGAACGGAAAAGGAACGATGATGAAGCAGACTTGGATGAGTTGGCATCTATGATAATCAATGCAGTCGAGGACGACCAGGATGATGATGATGCCTTAACAGAGAGGGAGAGGAAAATTGAGGACCAGAAGGAGGCTGAACGAATTAAAAAGGCTAAGGAACTCAAGAAGCAGCTCCGTCGGAAGGAACTCGGTCTTCTCCAATATAGGTGGCCTGCGATTGTTCTCGGCCTCACAGGCGTTCTATCTGTCTGGACGGAGTTCCTTGTAGTTATGGTTCATGATCCTGGCATTGGTTTCGATACATTCTGGGAAACCTTTCTAAATGGATCTGGCACCCTTCAGGCTTTCAATATCTTCTTTATATTCCCACTCATCTCTGGAGGCATCCTAATCGTTCTTGGGTTCTTTGCATACACAAATCCAAGAGCAACCTACTTGTCTGTGTTTCCTGCCATGATGATGGCAATGTCTGGCATGAATGTCTATTTCTGGATATCAGTCGCTCTTCAGGCGTTTCCTTCAGCAGCAATATACTCCACGGGCGCTCCAATGACAATGCTCCTCACAGGCGTGCTATCACTTCTTTCAATTCTATTGAGAGAGAAAATCTAATCGAGTTCGCAACTTAATGGTCAGAGAGGAATTCATCAAGTCGGCCTTCATCTTCTAATTGACGCATCCAGTCAATTCTCACTGATTTGGTAGGGTGCTTCAGAAGCTTCTGAATTGAGTCAACAACGTCGGCAGGGGCTGTGTCAGTAGTATCGATTTCATGTACAAGCTCCTCTCCAAAAGACTCGAATGCATCCAGTTGACAGACTCCGATGACTTCAGCTTCAACGTTTTCTACTATTTTAGCTTCAGACCAGCCACGGGCAATGAGTCTATGTCTTAGAGTTTCGGGATGAGTCCTAAGTATGAATACTTGATCAACTGATGAATACGGTACGAGATCGATATAGTGGCCAACAATCACAACTTGTCGAGTAATGTCCGCCACTTCATCCTGAATAGCATTTACCAAGCAGTCCTCATCAATGATACCTGAATCTCTATCCTTGTCCTGTGCAGAGATGCACCCAGCCTTTTCAGCGAGTTCTCCTAGCTCAAGAACATGCACGCTTAGTCTAGTTCCAAGCATTTTGGCAATTTTGGTTTTTCCAGTTCCCGGTGTACCACCGACGAGTACGGCTGACATTTCAATCAAACCTCCCGAAGAAGGAAGGGTTATGAACGAATTGGCGATGTCTAAATCCAGGCAAGTTATATCCCGAAGACTGCGCTTATAAGCCGATGGCGACTAGTAGAATTCAAGGAGCAACATTGCATTGGGAATGATTGCAGTACCAGAGAATAGGAAGAATCGGAACTTGCTCGTAGCTGCTATAGCAGTAGCCTTAGTATCTATAGCTCTCTGGTGGGTAAACACTGTCGCAGCGATGTTATTCTTGTTTGCGGCCATGTTCATTATCGTGTATACATTATGTAATGTGCCGCTAGATCAGCCACCTGTAAGGGCAAGGCAGAGAAAATGGGATGGAATGTCTGTTGAAAGAATCGACCTCTTGGAGAAGCGTATGCGAGAGTCCCTTGAAGAGATTGTAATGATGGAGGAAGAGGAGGAGGCGGAGGAAAGCTACGCAATTCCTGTGGATGAAGTGGAGGGAGGGGCCTCAGGACTTGAACATGACATTCCAGTTGAAATCATAGATGGTATTGGAAAAGCGTATGGAATGAGACTCCGAGAGATTGGAATCAATAATTTAGAGGACCTTGCGCTTTCAAGTCCTGAGAGAATTCAAGAGGCATGTGATATATCTTCACATGAAGCTGCAGGATGGGTAGCTGATGCTATTGGTATTTTCATGGGAGCCGGAATGACCAGCGTGCTTGAGTTAGCGATGTCTGATGCTGAAGAAATAATAAAGAGAATCGAAGAAGCTCTAGAGAAAGGAAAAATCAGAGTTCCTGAAGGACATGAATTCACAATTTGGAGCGCTCGCCAATGGATTACAGCAGCTAATGCACATATCATACTCTCTCCCGAAGATATTAGACGATGGGCTGAAGACAATCGGTAGTACTGAGAGTTTACTTTTCAATTATGACGCGGCATAAGCCATAAAAGAAGGCCGAATTTCTGTGACCGAGTCAAGATAAACTTGGAGCCGGCAAGCTGTGGCAGAAACTTGTATCGTTCGCGAATTTCGCAAAGAAGACTTAGATGAGGTCATGAAGATAAACCAGACTTGTCTCCCCGAAAACTATCCCAGCTCCTTTTTCCTGGGTCTTCATACTCACGCGCCGAAAGCATTTCTTGTTGCTCAGGACAATGAGAAAGTCATTGGGTACATCATGTGCAGGATAGAAAGAGGCATTTCAAGCTTCAAGAGAGCGTATCCGGTGAAGAAAGGGCACATTGTTTCTGTTGCAGTATTGCATGACTACCGTTATAGGGGGATAGGAACCAAACTCATCATGCGCGGAATGGAAGGCATGGTCAGCTATGGTGCAGTTGAGTTCTTTCTGGAAGTCAGAAAAAGTAACTCAGCAGCGGTAATAGTTTATGAGAAACTGGGATTTGAGGTTGGACGTGTCTTGAAGGGCTACTATCGCGACGGCGAGGACGCATATCTGATGGTTCGACAGAAAGTCGACGAACATGAGGAAGCAGATACTGATGACAATTGACGAGATACACATCCCTCTCGTTCCTGAATGTTCTGCCTGCATCATTGATTCTCTTGGACTTCTGATACCGTTATTATCCGAGGACAAGGAAGAACGGTTTAGACTCTACAATTTCGCCTATGAGAGAATCGCGAAGGGCTATGAGAGAAGAGAGCCCCCAATAGAGTTAGCAATCAATCTTTATAGAGAACTGTACGAACATTCAGGTAAAGAAGATCCGTATGCTGAGATTAAGGAGAGAAGTATCGAAGCTGCAAAGAAGGCGCTTCCAGCTGTTGAGCAGTCGATATCAAAGAAAGACGGATACGAGAAACTCAGAGCGGCTCTAGCGGCAGCTATTGCAGGCAATGTCATCGATTTCAATACTGCAGGGCACAGTCCAGACCTTGATGAGCTCGGCAAGATCTATGAGGATATTCTCGAAGAAGGATTCGCTATCGACAACTCAGAGAATCTATGGCAGTCATTAAACTCGAGGAATGGAGTGGTTCTCTTTCTCGGTGACAATGCTGGTGAAACTCTCTTTGATGTCCCTCTACTTCGAATGATTAAGGATCTTGGATGGGATGTCACCTACGCTGTAAAAGGAAAACCACTGGTCAACGATGCTGTAAGGTCAGATGTCGAGGGCACAGAGGTTGAACGACTTTCAAGGATTATTGACACTGGCGCGTGGGCATATGGAGTCCCTATGAAATGGGTAAGCGAGGATTTTCTTGACACGGTGCGGAGCAGTGATATAGTCATATCGAAGGGACAGGCCAATATAGAATCCTTTCCAGAGATTCAGCGAGAGATTAAGATTGAAACATATTATATCATACGAGGGAAGTGTGCACACATCTCCAAAGCGATTGGTGTCAATATGGGAGATAACGTTGTGTTAAGACGACCAAAGCCTTGAGGTCCTACGCTCGGATTTCGCCATCAATTCCGCCAATTGGACAAGGTTTTTATGACAAACGACTCGCCACAGCTTCTGCCGACCGCGGCCGGAAGGTAATCTTTAAATGCGCAGCCCGAAGTCCATGTACAGTTTTATCGAGCCAGTTCGACTTAGAACTAAGTGGAGGAACTAGTATTGAGTCAACAAGTACCAGTAATTGTGCTGAAAGAAGGCACAGAGAGATCTCGTGGTCGTGATGCACAGAGAAACAACATCATGGCCGCGATTGTGATTGCTGAGGCTGTCAAATCTGCACTCGGTCCAAAGGGAATGGACAAGATGCTAGTCGATAGCTTTGGCGATGTTACCGTATCAAACGACGGAGCGACTATCTTAAAGGAGATGGATGTAGCACATCCTGCTGCGAAGATGGTGATTGAAGTTGCAAAGACAGTTGATGCAGAGGTTGGAGATGGGACCACAACTGCTGCAATACTCACTGGAGATCTACTGAAGACAGCGGAAAGTCTTCTTGATCAGAAAATCCATCCAACTACTATCATCAGCGGCTATCGCAAAGCTACAGATAAAGCCCTTAAAGTCATAGAGGATGTAGCAGAGAAAGTCGACCCAGAGAGCAGCGATTACAAGAAGATTCTCATAGATGTCGCTAAGACTGCTATGTCCAGCAAGTTCGTTTCGACCTCACGTGACCACCTGTCGAAAATAGTTGTTGATGCTGTTCTTGCTATCAACAAGGACCTTAATCCTGACGAGGAATTGAACATTGATGACATTCCTAGACAAAAACAGGAGGGACTGCCTGTGGATGCTACTGAACTAGTGAAGGGTCTTGTCTTAGACAAGGAGATAGTACATCCAGGTATGCCTAAGAAGGTTGAGAATGCCAAGATATTGCTTCTTGAGAGCCCACTAGAGGTGCAGAAGACGGAATTTGATGCAAAGATCTCAATCAGCGACCCCTCATCAATGCAGAGCTTCCTCAATGAAGAAGAACGCATGCTGAAGGCTATGGTGGACAAGATAGTTGAGGTCGGTGCAACTGTAGTTGTTGCCCAGAAAGGAATCGACGATGTTGTGCAGCATTATTTGGCAAAGGAGAAAATCATGGCTGTTCGGAGAATCAAGAAATCAGATATCGAAAGATTGCACAAGACAACTGGTGCAACCATAGTGTCTAAGGTTCAGAATCTCACGAAGAGTGACCTTGGAACTGCAAAGCTTGTAGAACAGAGGACAGTTGGTGAGGACAAGATGCTCTTCGTGGAGGGTACTAAGAAGACATCAGTTGTGACTCTTCTCGTCAGAGGAGGAACCGACCACATAGTGGATGAGGTCGACCGTGCGCTAAACGATGCGCTCTATGTCGTACGCGACGTTGTAATTCATCCATACGTTACCTATGGAGGAGGGGCTCTAGCTGGAGAGATTGCGAAACAGCTGCGAGACTACTCTGAAACACTCAAGGGACGAGAGCAATATGCAGTGAATGCTTATGCTGATGCCATTGAGTCCCTGCCAACCACTCTTGCTGAGAATGCAGGTCTTGATCCAATTGATATGATTGTCAATATCAGAAACGCCCATGCCGCGGGTAACGTCACCTATGGCATAGATATCGACAATGGCAAAGTAGGTGACATGAAGAAGGCTCGTATAATCGAGTCCGCGCTGGTCAATAGGCAGATTGTTATGTCAGCAGCTGAGGCTGCTCAAATGATCCTAAAGATTGATGATGTCATTAGCTCGAAGGGTGGCGGTTTCGGCGCAGGTGGAGCAGGTCCTGGTGGCGACATCGATGCCGACGAGGATTAGAAACAAGTAAACACGATGAAGAGCAGGTGTGGCTATGTCAGACGACTCACGGGAAAAGGAAAATGAAACCGAGCAGGAATCCACTGAAGAAACTGAAGCAGAGAAAGCACAGGTTCTTACTAATATTCAATCAGTTGGACCAAAGAATGCTGAGAAGCTGGTCGCAGCTGGATATGATTCCATAGATAAGATTGCTTCAGCGGATTCTGAAGAACTGGCGGCTGCCGTCCCTGGAGTCAGTACTAGCAAAGCGCAGGATTTCATTGCAGCAGCAGTAGCGCTTAAGGACGCAGTTGATGCAGGAGAGATCGATCTCACTCGAAAGGGCAAGAAATCCAAGAGGAAGAAAGCTCCTGAGCCAGATCCAGATGTTCATGAACTTCCTCCAGCTGCAGAGATCGCTCGTGCTGAAATCCGATCAAGTCTGAAAACAGGTCTTGAATCTGATAAGGCATCAATGGGTATCCCTGTCGGTCCAAAATGGCTGACTAAATTCGAGAAGGCTAGAATTATTGGAGCGAGAGCTTTGCAGATATCTATGGGCGCACCTGTCATAATTGATATGAGTACTGCTCCCAGTGAGCTTTTTTCCTTGGCAGAAGCAGAACTGCGTGCTCGGGTTCTTCCGATGACAGTCAGGAGAACTCTGCCAACAGGAGAGCATTTCGATATCCCGCTCTCTCGGCTTTTGGAAAATACGAGGCTCGACTAAGGTCGACCTCGTCCTTCTCTCTTCTTTGAGTTATTGTGCGAATACGCAATTCCTTAAATGGAAAACAGACTCTCTCATTAGTTCCGCCCAGCTAATAGGGTGAATAGAGATGCAAGGGATACTCCTCAGCTCGGATCTAGTAGTAAGATGCTTGATAGGTTTCGCCGTTGGTGCTCTTATTGGACTTGAGCGGCAGAAGCGTGATATCGAGGAGTCACCCGGTGGTGTCAGATCATTTGGTCTGCTAAGCCTATTTGGAACCATTTCTGCATACATCTATACAATTACTGACAACTCCTTGATCTTAATCTATGCAATCTCTGTTTCGACAATCCTGATAGGAGTTCAGGTCATCTACAAGATGTTTCGGACGATGCGCAAGGGCATGACCACATCAATCGTTTTGGCGATTTCCTTTGTACTAGGCATAATTGTTGGGCTTGACGAAATCCCTGCGCCGGGACAGCTTATTGGACCCCTACAGGTATTTGCCATGACGGTATCATTCCTTGTATTTCTTGTGCTGGGGTTCAAACAAGAGTTCAGAGCTGCAGTCGAAGTCATCACACGCGAGGAGATGATTAGCGCCGTGGAATTAGGAGTTCTGATTCTGTTCCTATGGCCACTTATGCCACAGACTGTACAGCTGTGGACAATCACTGTTCCCACATTCCAAATCTACCTATTAGCCATTATTCTATTGTCAATTAGCTTTGTTAACTATATTCTTGTCAAAAAGTTCAGAGGAAGAGGGCCATATTTCTTCGGCTTCTTTGGCGGATTTGCGAACAGTGAGGCGACAGTATCAAGCTTGACAGACTTCCATGTTCGCACTGAAAGAGCATTTCCAGGAAGGACAGCGGTGGGAGCAGTCCTTGCCAACGTTGCCATGGTTCTTAGGAATGGGGTCCTTCTGATTTTGGTGGATCCGACTCTGCAGATACTTAGATACTACATCATACCGCTGGTAATCCTGTTCCTTGTTGGAATCTATCGTATGCTTCGTGTAAGTAAGAAGTCAGCGAAGTTTGATGATGAACTGCTTGATGGTGCGTTAGCATCACCTTTCGAGTTTGGAGCTGCCATTCGCTTCGCTCTTGTGTTCGCGGGAGTATCAATCCTATCTTTGTTCCTGCAAGATATCTATAGTGATGCAGGCGTTCTTGCAGCAGCATTCATTGGGGGGTTTGCCTCAGCTGGAGCCATCGTCGCCATCGTTGGTATAGGATTTGCAGGAACAACAATTGCCCTCTCAACAGCAGTCTATGCGGTAATCATTGCTACGACAACTTCAGTACTGAACAAAATGGTCTATGTCTACACCTCAGACCGTGAAACTACTTTGCTAAAGATGGTTGCCAAAGACTCTTTGATGATGGTTGCAGGAGTTGTGATATTCATCCTCTTGCTATTCTTTGGAATTCTACCAATAGCATGAGCAATCGCAAGACTTAAAGTGCAACACAGGCGACTCGACGTTGGTGACAACATTGAACGTTGGTGGCTTAGTTCATCTGCAATGATGACTCTGTTAGTGGATTCTATGCTGCCCCCTTGAGTTGTTGCTGTGAGAATTTTGCGGAGGACTTCTAATTGTCAGAATTAAGACGAGTACGAGGCATGAGGGACCTCATGGGTCCTGAGATGAGAATTAGGGAGTACTTGATTGCAG
>JBHLQK010000131.1:0-9021 GCA_048884925.1 Candidatus Thorarchaeota archaeon | reverse complement strand
GAAGATGGTGTTTATGTATTAACATTACAAGATGTTAAAGATATTGTTAATTCATTCGTTGAATCTGGTGATGTAGCCTCGAATGTTGTTAGTCAGGTTCTTTCGGTATTCCTCACGCATGCCATTAGCCTTTACATAAGTCGCAACCATGCCATCAATCGTCGGCTTCTTCAAGCTCTTTTTAGCCTCGGCTAGCCATTCCCTGACCTTGAGCACATCATTGATTCCTGTGTCATCTGGTGCATCCGTCGCTTTCTCAATCTCCTCAATGACCTCCTCGACATGGTCCTTGAGAGAGATTTTAACTTGAGATTCCCATTCTACCATCTTCTGATAGCCTGATAGTTGGGTGGCAACATCATCGGCTTCGACCACTACAATAGGGGCTTCAGGGATGACTGCTGCAGTGACAGGTATGCCTCCCTCTACAATCTTGGAGGTCACCTCATGTTTCATATTGATGATTCTGTCTCGAAGCAAATTAGACATCTTTGATTTTGCGGAGTGCAGTTGATTCTCTAACGCAATGAGTGATGTTAGGTTTGATGTCTTGGATGCGTCTCTTGCGATAATCCTGAGCTGTTGAGCGAAATCCATAGGCAGTTCTAGACCTAGTCTGGCTGCTGTTTCAACGGATGCTTGCAGTGACTCAACTTCATTCATTAGTGCGGTTGCAAGCATCTTGCCAACCTCATCCTTTCTACCATCGAGGTAGGCACGTTCAGCATGAAGTTTCTCTGATAGACCGATAATGTCTCCCACTGGCAGGTGTGCAACATCTTCATTTGAAATTGTGGCCGCGACCTCACCCCTGTCTATAGTTATATGCCTCTCATACGTTTCAACGATTCGCTTGCTCTCGTCAAGAAACTCCTTAACTTCTCTTGAGAGGTCTTGATGGACAGCGAGAGTGAGCTTTGAAAAGTCCTTAGCAAATTTCAGGAGGGTTTCAAGATCCTTCGGGTCCCCAGTTCCGGTGGATGGAAATGTTAGCGCAGCTATTGTTTTTGCTTCATTAGGCTTTTGTGTCTGAAGTTTTGGCAAGACTGCAGCCGTATCACGATGTTCCTTGCGAAGTAGGTCCGAGAAGTCCCTAACGGCTCTCATGAAGTCCTCTTCGAGAGCGTTTACAGTGGTTTCCATCTGAGTGACGAGCTTTCTCTTCTTCATGAACCCAGCTGAACCCGCATCGCTTTCGAATTTAGCGAACTTCGCCAGTGTATCATACAAGTGGCGCACGGTCCTGTCTGTCTGATCTTCCAAGGCTTTATTGAGCGAGATTAAGATTCCTTTTATCTCAGCGACCTTATCGATTTCGCGTCTCCATGCGTGACTATCCAAAATGACTACCTCCTGCCTAGGGGTTGCTATCTTCTATTTTTCGAGCTATAAAAGTATGTTTCGCGCATCGCTCAATAGATGAATAATTCCTTTTCAACAAATCCCGCGTGGACTCCAAAATGCGCATTTCAGTCACAAAATGGGTTTTATGTACAAGAACCAAAGACTTAAGCCGAAAAGCAGAAAAAACGGGACAGAATTATGCCCATCTCTGCAGGAGGCAGCAAAGGTGAGGCTCTACCGCTTGGTCATGAGATTATTGCCGTCTTAGAGGCGGATGCAGTACATGTTGTTCATGATGAGAGGTTTCTATATGCTGCCTGTAGAGACCTGAAGGTAAGAGTCTGGTCAAAGGGGAGCTGGCAACTTGTTGCTGAGCTAGGTGATACCAACACTGAGCCCCTTGCCGTTCATGTAGATGATGGACAAGTCTATGCCACTTGTGAGCATCGAGTTTACGTCTGGAAGAAAGAAACCTGGGGGATGACAGGTTGGTTTGAACTGACTTATCAAGCTGTTGCATCAACCCTTCAAGGCGATAACTTCTACGTTGGTGCCCGAGATGGAAGGCTAGTATCCATTAAAAAAGACTCGCACGAGACTTCCAGTTGGCAACTACACAAATCTGATATCACTGCTTTGTGGTCAGATGATAAAGTAATCCTAACAGGCTCGAGAAAAGAGGAGCCGAGGGCTTGGCTTCATAAGCCAAATGCTGCACCTACGGAACTTGCGCGAATAGATTCCAAGATTCGTCCATCCGTTCTTGTGGGGAATAATGAGTTCGCTATTGTTGGAACGACCTCTGGAGAGATATCAGTCTGGGACAGGGTGGAGTGGCAACTTGTACGCACCCTAAATGAAAAGTCATCCAATATAATCGTCTCAATGTGGGCAAACAATTCATTTCTCATTGCAGCCATGAATTCTGGTCTCATATTGATGTGGGATTTAATCAAGGGAAGTGAGTTAGGGAAATTCCTTCTTGAAAATTACAGAGATATCGAATACATCGAGGCTGATAACCTACATCTCTATGTAGCTGGATCCAGCGGAATCAAGGTGATAACACTCACTATAGGTGGTATCCCTCTAGACCTTAGCATATCAAATGAGTCCCGCTTTGGTATGAGTCTTCTGAGAACTTCTCCTTATGATGTGCTTGAGTCAGTATTGGTATTTCAGCGAGAGGGTGACGGATACTTTGATGAGGGGAACCACCATGAAGCAGTTGCCGCCTACGAGAAAGCACTACAGCATTTGATAGACAATACACATGCATTATTGGAAGTACCAGAAGAACGGCAGCAGCTCACGGAAGAGTTGAATGATCGACTTGGGCGATCTCTGCTCAAGTCGAAAATCCAAGAACTGGGAGACCTCACAGAGAGAATCAGCGAAATCGCTGCACAGATTGAGCCCGGAACTCGTGTACGGCTCCAAGATGAGATGGTTGACAAGCTTTGGGATGAAACAACCAGAGCCATTAAGGAGAGCCGAGTTCTATCTGATGCACAGGCAGGTGACATTCTTAGCTATCAATTAACTGATGTGACTGATTCACTGGAGGCGGAGCTTAATGACGCAATCGCAAAGGTCAACAAATACAGAGAAACAGTCAATCAAGCCTTGACACTAACTCATGGCATAATGAATGAATGGCGCTGGATGGAAAGAAAGAAGACCAGCCTCAGTGAGAGAAAAGCATTCCTGGAGGACGCCATGTCCAAAATAAGTGCCCGACTTAAGGAGGCAAAGCCTGCAAGTGAGGTGGAGTCAATCCTAAGTGATGCACTAGAAGAACACCGGCGTGTCTATTCACAAATTTGCCGAATCATTGAAGCCTCTGATACAGACCCACAGGATGAACTTGTCAGTAAGGAAGAAGCAGCCGCAGCTATAGAGGGCCTTCTTAGAGTATTGCCTAGACGCAAAGAAGCAATCAGTAAAATGAAGGATGCGGACGAGAAGAAGATCGAAACAGAGCGGCTAGAAGGTGCATTAAAGCAGGCGCTTGAATCAGCCACGAAATTCAAAATGAAGGAAGAGCAGAAAATAATACAGGAGTTACTTGGTGATATTGAACCTCCCAAGCGTAAGAAACGTGCAAAACCAACCAAAAGTAAAGCCAAGAAAACATCCAACGCAGGAGATTAACTCGCAGCCGATTCAAAGTCGCTGACATAATCAATTCCTAGTTCTTCAACTGCTTCTTCCAAGATGCTTATCCAATCGTCAGCTAAATCTCTGAGGTCCGGATCAATGGCAAAAGCTTGCTCAACTGAAGTAAGTGCTTCATGGAAGTACTCTAGGAAGAAGAAGCAGACTCCACGATTATACCATGCTATAGCTGAGTTAGGATCAAGGAGCAACGACCTATCAAATGCATCCAGGCCCTCTTCCCAGTTATCCTCTGCCATTAGGGCAAGACCGAGCAGTTCCCATAAATGACTTTTTCGTGGGTTCAGTTTAAGACTCTTGGTTAGAGCATCAATACCCTCTCGGTTTTGATTCAAAAGGAGATGCATGAAGCCTTTTTCAGCCCATGCTGTGAGCGCGCTAGGTTCATTCTTTGTAATCCTATCAAGAATGTGAAGTGCGCTTTGAGGTCTCTTAAGTTCAAGATTGCAATCCACAAGTTGCTCTAGAATCTCTTTGCTGGTTGGGTATATTGCCAATCCATGCTCAAGGGCATTCGCAGCCTCAAGGAATCTTGATTTCTTCATCAGAACCGTAGCCTGATTAAGAATCTTTACTAGTCCTTGCGATTCAGCATTACTTATGGTCACATTCAAACCCCCACGTGATGTTACAACACTTTAACGTGGTCCAACCCTAGAATCAAAGGCCGAGTGATTCCTTGAAAAGGTTTGTTCTCATGGTAAATTCCCTCAGCAGACTTGAGTTTTGAATTCATTCAATTGCTGTTGCCTCTATTTCGATATCAACATCTCTGGGCAATCGAGCTACCTGCACAGCCGCTCTGGCAGGTGGTTTCTCACTGAACCATTTTGTATACTCAGCATTCATCTCGCTGAAATCATCCATGTCCTTTAGGAATACCGAAACTTTGACGACTTTATCCATGTTGGATCCAGCTGCTTCAAGAACTGCCTTGATGTTCTTGAGGGCTTGCCTTGTCTGGTCTGTGATTGAGCCTGAAACCATTTCATCATTCTCTCTATTATAGGGAATCTGACCTGAGCAGAACACAAACCCACCCGCTTTGATTGCCTGAGAGTAGGGGCCTATTGCCTTAGGTGCTTTATCAGATGTTACCACTTCGCGATTCATAGGAAGTCATCTAGCACGTCATCAATCTTCGGCATTAATGTAGCGGTCAGTGTCTAACAGGAGGTGGGGGAGGCACGGCATGGCCGCCAACTATTCTAGTTCCAGTTTCTCCCCGAAGGGCTCTAGTGATGTTTGGCGGATCTGTAATGATTGCCATCTCTCCGCCGTTCTCGATGAAATCTATACATGCTTCTATTTTTGGCTTCATACTTCCCGGTGCAAAGTGCCCCTCTTCGAGATAACGTTTCGCCTCAAAATGATCCATCTTTTCAATGGCCTCTTGATTCTCTTTTCCGAAGTTGAGATAGACTTTCTCCACTGCCGTTGATATTAATAACAGGTCTGCATCAAGTCCAGTTGCAAGAAGACTCGAAGCTCTATCCTTATCTATGACTGCAGCCACACCCTCAAGCTGACCGTCATTTCCTGCTACGACTGGAATTCCTCCTCCTCCAACGGCATATACAATTATGCCGTTCTGGTTGAGTATCTTGATCGCCTGTAGTTCAATTATCTCCCTAGGAATGGGAGAGGCCACTACTCTTCTCCATCCTCTGCCCGCATCCTCCTTGATTTGCCAATTATTAGCTTCCGCCCGCTTCTTCGCAGTTTCTTCATCCATGAATGAGCCTATTGGCTTTGCAGGGTCTACAAAAGCTGGATCATCCTTATCCACTCTAACTTGTGTGACCACTGTGGCAACGTCCTTGTCCACTGAGCGCTTGTAGAACTCGTTATAGAGTGCACGCTGAATCATATACCCAATCGCGCCTTGCGTATCAGCTCCACAATAATCCAAGGGAACCGGATGAAGTTCATGCTCAGCCAACTCGGATCTTCGCAGAATAAAACCAACCTGGGGGCCATTTCCGGAGGTGATGACCACATCCCAGCCTTCTGCAATCATGTCTGCAATGTGCTTGCATGTTTCAGCTGTTGCGGCGTACTGGTCTCGTACACTCTTCTTGTTCTTATCACGAATTAACGAATTACCGCCTATTGCGACTACAGCTTTCTTTGTCATGAGAATCATCTCTTCTGAATGGAGGTCCATGGTGGAACATTAATCCTAATTAAGGCTGACGCCAGATATCGCTTAACAGAATCAGCAAACAAACGCCAGACAGAGAACTCGTGAGGCGATTGACCGACACTAGTGCAACCTATCTAACCGCTCACCAAGGTTATGGCACACAGAGCTATCTGTCATTCTGATAGGTCTGCTGCAGGAACTCAAGACAATTCCTGACCATCTTCGGCCTGAGCGCGACTTTCGAGTGTTTCTTCAACAATATTGTAAACTTGGAGTGTGTCATTATTTATTTCTCATTGATGCAAGAAGGATGCAGTAATTATGAGCGAAGATGATCTAAAGCCTAACATAGATGTTGGCGAAATCAGCTCCAAAAGGAAAGCCAAGGACGCTATCAGCAAACTATCGAAAGCTATCAGATATCATAATCATAGATACTATGTCCTTGATTCACCAGTGATTGATGATTCAGAGTATGATACACTGCTATTGAACTTGATAGCTCTTGAGGAGAAGTTTCCCGATCTCCAGAGTCCTGACTCGCCGACCCAAAAGGTTGGAGGAGAGCCACTGCCTGAGTTGGGGACTATCGAGCATGCAGTTCCTATGTTGAGCCTTCAGACGGTATACGAGGAATCTGTTGTTCGAGACTTCGATAAAAGATGTCGAAACGAATTGGGAGTCGATGAAGTAGAATATACGGCGGAGCCCAAATTTGATGGTCTTGCTGTGGAGTTGATTTATGAGAATGGCTCTCTGGCTATAGCTTCGACCAGAGGTGATGGCTTAACCGGAGAGGAAGTCACAGCGAATGTAAGGACCATTCGAGTCCTGCCTCTGGTACTTCTAGAAACATCCGAAGAGGTTGTGCCCTCTCGACTCGTCGTGAGAGGCGAGGTATACATCCGGCTCCAAGATTTTGAGAACCTAAACCGAAAGCGCGAGAAATCCGGTGAACCAATCTTTGCCAATCCTCGTAATGCAGCTGCCGGCTCTCTCCGACAACTTGATCCCAAGATAACTGCCAGCAGGCCATTGAGAATATTCATCTACGATGCGGTAGAAACTGAAGGGCTCTCATTTGAAACTCAGTGGAACATTCTGAAATCACTTCCAAAATGGGGCTTGCCTACGCAGCTGAAGCTATCTCGGATTTGCCATGGCGTTGAAGCGCTACTTGAGTATCATAGTGAGCTTGATGAGAAAAGGGACAATCTGCCTTTTGAGATAGACGGAGTAGTCTTCAAGGTTAATTCCAAAGCCGACCAAGAAAGGATGGGTTTCAGAGCCAGAGATCCCCGCTGGGCTATTGCGTACAAATTCAAGCCTAGGGCCGCGGCCACGAAGGTCCTGGACATTGTAGTTCAAGTTGGTCGGACCGGGAGGTTGACCCCGGTGGCTGAACTTGAGCCAGTGAGAATTGGCGGAGTAACAGTTAGTAGAGCCTCACTTCACAATCAGAGTGAGATTGAACGAAAGGATATCCGTATCGGAGACACAGTAATGGTTGTGAGGGCTGGAGACGTAATTCCTCAAGTAGAATACCCTGTCAAAGAAGCACGAAATGGTTCAGAGATAGAGTTTGAAATGCCCACCGTCTGCCCCAAGTGTAATTCTGCAATTGAAATAAGTGTTGACAAGAAATTGGCACAATGTCCGAACATGAGTTGTCCAGCGCAAATCCGAAGAAGTATCAGCCACTTTGCATCACGGGGAGGTATGGACATTGAGGGTCTGGGTTCGAAGCGCGTGGATCAGCTTGTTGATGCTGGAATCGTGACAAGTCTTCTCTCACTCTACAAAATGAAAAATGAGGATTTGCATGGTCTAGAGCGTTTTGGAGAGCGACTCATAGAGAACCTTCTGGAACAGATTGAAGCCACAAAGAGTCTTCCTCCCAATCGGTTGATATATGCTCTTGGTATTCCAAATGTCGGTGAGCAGACCGCGAAGATTCTCGCTCACAATTTCGGCTCTATCACTGACCTAATGGCCGCAACTGAAACAGATTTGCTTAGAATTAAAACCATTGGGCCCGAAATTGCGAGAAGCATAGTCGAGTTCTTTGGGCGAAAAGAAACAAGAGCCATAGTTGAAGGCTTAATCAAAGCTGGCTTAGGAAAGGAATCAGTCTTTGAAGAAACCTCGCAATTTCTAACTGGGACCACATTTGTCTTCACTGGAACTCTAGAGAAATTGAATCGAAGAGAGGCTAAACAACTAGTTGAGAGACTTGGAGGGAAGACTTCCTCAAGCGTATCCAAGAATACAACACATGTTGTCGCTGGTTCTGGTGCTGGCTCAAAACTGAAGACAGCTCAGGAACTCGGAATAGAGATTCTCAGTGAGGACGAGTTCGCAAATATGGTTGGGCTATGAAGCGTAGCCTAGTCGTCACGTTTCTCTCTCAGCCATTCCTCACTATAAGCGGATTCCATTTCTGCAGCACCGAAAACAGTCTTTCCCGTCATTCCATCAACTAATGTCTTTGTCCGAAACAGGATCTTCCTATCTTTCTGAGTGAGCTCTTTTGCGTATTCCATTGTCTTGTCCAACAACTCGCCATATTCGTATACTCTATCGGCAAGGCCTATTTGCAGTGCTTCTTCGGCGTCAACCATTCGCCCAGAAAGCAAGATGTCCTTTGCTCTAGAGGGCCCAACTAGATGAAGGAGATTCGAGGCAGCACCCATGCCAGGGAATATACTGAGATCAATCTCTGGAAAGCGAAGTGCGCCATGCTTGGAGAAGAATCTGAAATCGCAGGCACTAACCACCATGGCACCAAATCCAACGGCATATCCATTGACTGCGGCAATCGTGATGCAGGTTTTTGCTTCACGTATCTGCTTTGTCGTTTTCTCCAATAGGAGGAAGAAGTCCATATATTGGTCATTGCCGAGACCCACCATCATCTCAAGATCAAAACCCGCAGAGAATGCCTTATCGCCAACACCTGTGATGATAACAGCCGCAATTTTTGGGTCATTCGTCAATTGGGACACCTTCTCCTCAAAAGCGACGAACATGTCATGAGTTACGGAGTTTAGTTTATTTGGTCGCGAAATCGTTACTATAGCAATAGGGTCTTCTCGGGAAACAATAATCTCTCCATCCATTGTATCTCACAGCCTTTCCTATGCGTTGCTTTCTTCATCAGACAATGAATAAAGGCTTTCGGGAAGAAACATCTGCCTGCATTTTGGTATGCTTAGGATTTACTTCGCTGATTTGGGAGGAAAATGGCTGCGACCACGGCGAATCCTCCAATTCCTGCTCCTACAACTAGCATCAAGGCGGACGCAACGTCCTGCAAATGTCGAATGGGTTACGAGGAATCAACGACAACAACG
>JBHLQK010000130.1:0-9043 GCA_048884925.1 Candidatus Thorarchaeota archaeon | reverse complement strand
TTCTGCATCCTCTTCCTCGCGTGGATGAACTCTCTCCAGAGATTGACAAAACTCCACATGCAAAGTATTTCGACCAGGTATACAGTGGCGTGGTCACTCGAATGGCAATTTTGAAAATGATGCTCGGCTAATCTGGGTCTATGCTGCGAAGTTCACGAACAAGCGCATCAACTGAGCCGATCTTACTCACCGCTAGAGGAATTCTCATTTGCTCCGACAGCTCTAGAGCAAGTCTATCAACTTCATCAACTCCATGAAGGACGACTAGGGTTGGCTTGAACTCTTGCGACTTTATTGCAATCATCGGAGCGCGTCCTGTGTTTGCTTTTGTGAATATTAGACACCGTTCAGTTGTGGCGCCGAAGAGCTTCAAAAATCCTTCACTGCTAAGCTCTTTTACGGCCCTTTCAACATCAACTAGAGTGTAACCGTAAATCACCTTGTCGAGAAGCTTAGCCCCTGATTTGACATTGCATTTTAGTTTTTTACAGAATTCATCCATGGTCATCGGGGAATGAAAATCTTTCATAGCCAAGACTATGTTGAGGTCTACTAGACTGACATCCATGAGTCGAACAAATGCGGCAATCACTTGCCCTCCGCCACGTTCGTCAAGAGAAATCAGTGCCATTACAAAGCGGCGTATGGTCGAGGTCCCTGGCGATTTCCTTCTACCTGATTCATAGTCGCTTATAACACTTGGACTGATACCGATGAAGTCGGCGAGCTCAATCTGAGGTAGACGGAAACGTTCCCTCCAAACACGCATTGTTTGCCCAGGGTGATCAGACAATGCAATCTCACCTGCAATGCGTCGTGCAAGCCTTTCCCTGACAGACGACTGCATTGACATGGTAGGTACATCTAATGTTGTTTGATGATAAGGATTTCGACTATTGCCGAAGTCATTGTGGCTGTTGTGTGTAACAGAAACTGCTTCTGTTTAGTGCGGTTAGCTGCATGAACCCAAGAAAATGGTGGGCCGGAGGAGATTCGAACTCCTGATCCCCTGGAGACCTGCTCGAAGACCAGTATGGTCGACAAGTCCCAAACCAGGAATCATAGCCAAGCTAGACCACCGACCCGAGTTATTAGACGCAGGGTCCCTGTATACGGTTATAAGAATAGCGGACGCCACCGAGCTGTTAAGGTCTTTTGCCGCCCAATTTGATTTCAAGTACAATTCCCTGATACGATTCAAGTACAATTCCAGTGGTACGAACTGGATTTGAGCCCCTTACCGTTGAGAAAAGCAACTCTCCATCACCCATGAATTCGTCAATCTGAATCCGTTTATCTGAGAAGTTCAGCCATATCTGTACCGCCTGTCCATTATGCCTACGTTCATAGGTTAGAAGGGCTTTATTGTGTGTGTATAGGTCTGATAGGTGCATAGAGCCAGAATGTAAAGCTGGCATATTCCTACGGAGTCGAAGGAGATTTTTGTAACAGTGTAATAATGAGTTAGAATCTGATTCTTCATTTTCTACATTAATTGTTTCATATCTTGGTTCCACTGGTAGCCACGGTTCCAATTCAGCTGGACAGAATCCTGCATTCGGTGATGAATCCCATTGCATTGGTGTCCTACAATCATCACGATTGAGCGAAAAGGTGCCCTTTCTTGTCAGCAGATTGACTAAGAATTGAGGAAGCCAACTGTATCTCAAAGATACAGGGTCTTGTGCAGTTTTGAGTGGAAACCTATGGTTGAACATTCCAATCTCTTCACCATAATAGATGAAAGGGACTCCTCTTGCGGTTAGCTGCAGTGTCACATTCAGCTTTGCTTTGTTCATGTCATTCCCAAGTTTACTGATACGACGCATTTGATCGTGATTGGAGAACACCCAAGTTGGTGTATACGGCTCAGTGAAATACTGTTCATATCTACTAATTATTTCACAAAACGTGTTGGCATCAAGCTTCGCATTGAGTGACTGAAACTGGAATGTCAGATGAAGTCCGTTGGTCCTGGTTTCATCTACCTCCTCACCATAGTATCTCTTAAGGACTTCAAGTGATGCCCCTATTTCACCAACCAAGAATCGTTCGGGGTCTGAATACTCATCCATCACTTTTCGAAGTTCCTTTACGAAAGCGTAGTTGTCAGGATGGTTCATAGTGTAGATTTTATTCTGGAAGAAGCTCTTTTGCCCATCTTCCGAGGGGAAGAGCCTCCAAGAAAATGGATTGTTTCGAAATTCTTCGTCTTCGAATACCGTATTGATTATGTCCAAGCGGAATCCGTCAACACCTCTATCCAGCCAGAATCGAATAGTGTCAAACATCTCCCTCTTCACATCAGGATTGCGATAATTGAGGTCTGGCTGAAAGGGCAAGAACTGAGTCCAGTACCACTGATCTGTTAGACCATCATAATGCCATCCTGAACCTCCCACAATGGCTTTCCAGTTGTTTGGAGGTTTCTTGCCTTCCGGTTTTTGACCATCACGCCATATATACCAGTCACGTTTTGGATTGTTTCGACTTGACCGTGACTCTAGAAACCAAGAGTGTTGGTCGCTTGTGTGATTTAAAACCATATCAAATACAACGAACATGTTTCGACTGTGAACCTCATGAATGAGTCTTTCACAATCAGACATCGTCCCGTATTCAGGCGCAATACTTCGATAGTCGCTAACATCATAGCCGTGATCGGCCTGCGGGCTTGCGAAAAAGGGAGAAAACCAGATAGTTTCGACTCCTAAGTCCTGTAAATAGTCTAATTTGGAGATTATTCCGGGAATGTCACCGATTCCATTGCCCGTACTGTCCTTGAAGCTCCGTGGATATACGTGATATACGATTGTTTTCTTCCACCATGGCATATTTCTGGGGTTCTTTTCCAGCACAAAGGATTCCTCTCATGCTTTGGTTACTAACCCCCTCTTTTCTGTTCTCACTTCTGTTATTGTAGAATTATAGTGTAATCTGAGTTTCCAGTGCTGATTCGGCGTGTCAGTAATGAATAAGGTCTTAAACCGACCTGTCGATATTCGAAAGTGAGTAAGATGAGTCTACTTGGGCCAGATGATTTCGATTTGGACAGAAAGGGTCGAAAGAAGAAGCTGGCAAAGGACCTGACTCCTTCGGTGGCGAAGGAGGTTGAGCGATGGCTGGACAGGGAAGACGATCCTGAGGCTTTCAAGAGAGTGTCAGAGTTGGTGGGTCCGGAAGAGGCCACCCGTTTGTTTGCTAGACGCCGGAGGCATGGTAGAAAATTGAAACCTGGAGACTCTCTACTTGAAGACCAATGAAGGGACTACATTGACCACAGACACACACGACATTGATGAACAAACAAAACAAAGCAATTTGAGGACATCTTTAGCATTCATTCGTACAATCGATGCTGAAAAAAGGACGCATTTAGCTGAATTACGAACGGGGATTGGTATACTGACAATACCAATGTCCCTGTTGACTATACTGATTGCCACCTCCAACTATTACTCAATCGACCAAGTCCTGTCACTCATAACTGGTCTCGTTATTGGCATAGTTATACTCCTCATTATTGGCAGCTACCTTGTAATTACCTCCTTTAGAAGGCTACGAGGAGACAACCGTCTTCGAGCCTCATGTGACAACCTCTCATATTTAGTAGCAGAGTTCAATAACAACGACCACTAGAAAAGATGGCAACTACTTCTTTGCGCTGTAGACAAGTCATATAGTTTCAGACCTGGTCCATCTGATGATTCAATGGAATTGAGGAACCAGAAATGACCACGAAACTGAGAGTCACTGTGATGAGGAAGTTTAACCCAGAGGAGATATTTGGCCACGAGATTTTGCGAGATGGAGAGCCGATACAACCATGCGGTCATGAGATTGGAGAGGCGTTCATCGTGAATCACCATCTCGATAGGCCAAAGGGATTTTGCGGACAGGCCTGGCAGGACCTCTACACGACACTCATGATTTACTACTTTGGAGGAGATTATAACTATCCTGAGGCAGGTGTCACCTACCAGCCCTGTGGCGACGGGATGAGGCCCGTCATATTCAAGATAGAAAAGATAGGGGAACCGAGTGAGCTGTGAAGCGGATTTAGAAAAAGGTGGAGCCCCAGGAGGGATTTGAACCCTCGACTTCCTCCTTACCAAGGAGGCGATCTAACCAGTCTGAGCTACTGAGGCATCAGTTATAACATCCCTCAGGGAGTGATGTCAGTTCGCAGTCCCCATTTAGATTGGACATAAAGCTTTCGTCAAGGAGTTTCGTGCTCATCACAGGTTCTATAAATGCCGGTGTTGAAAGATTATCAGTTCATTCGCGGGGTTGAGCAAGCTGCCCGATATTGACATTCACGAGATACTCGCCGGAAAGTGGCAAGACGGGACCAGACCAAAGGATCTCTATGACATACACATCTCGCGGTCACCGGATGAATTTCTCAAAGCAATAATCTATGGCTTAGGAGCAGAGAAAAGAAAGGTGCAGAGTGGATGTGCGGAACTGGCATCCCTTCTTTCTGAGGACCGGCCGGATTTGCTCTATCCCTATCTCGACCATTTCATTGAAAACCTCACATCTAAGGCACCGGTACTTCGTTGGGAGGCGGTCTGTTGCCTTGGGAACTTGGCTTCCGTTGACAAGAGATTCAGCATTCCTGCGACAATAGAAACAATCGTGTCCTTCCTCAACGATAAGAGTATAGTGCTTCAGGTCCATTCCGTTCGAGCGCTTGGCAAGATAGCAAGAGCATATCCTGAAGCGGCTCGGAATATTCTGGACCAACTCATGAGACACCGGGGGAGTTTTCCTGGGAATAGGATTGGTTTCGTCATAGAAACAATGGAATACTTCAAGGACATTCCCGAAGTTAAGGAGGATATCAGAGAGTTTGTGATGGAATACATGGACAATGACATTAGGGTTGTTGCCAGCAAGGCAAGGAAGACGATGATGAGTCTATGACTATCCATCAATCCTTCTACTTGAATAGGTCATGCAGATGTATTTGATGCTCTCCAAGTTTTCCGCCATAATTTCCTGCTGTCATCTTTGTGATTCCAGGATGCTTGCAGACCTCTTCTATGGCAACCTTGGTCGCATTGGCAACTGCTTCTTTGGTTAATCCATTAATCACTATCTCTTGGACAAACTCACTTCCCTTTGGAACCATTGTATCAGGTACTAATGCGCGTAGTGTGGGACAGAACTTCTCATTTGTTGATGCGAAAAGAACCTTGTATCGCGATGAGGGTTTTGACCCTGATCCCACGAGCCCTCCGGGGAATGGTGTGTAGGCACCCTCAACCTTCTCAATAGCCTTGACTGCAGCCTTTCCACTATCCATACCACTCTTCACATCTTTGCAGGTATAGATTATGTTCCCGCCAGCAACTCCCTTTACGCGCCCAAACATATTTTGCATGACGCAGGTCCCACTCATTCGCGGAATGAGCCACAGAATTCGTCCATCGATTGGACCTTTCTTGGTTTGAAATCCATCTCCGAACAGGGAAATCTTCTTCCCTATCTCATAGAAGTCCTTAGCATTGGGAGTGTCGTCAAATGCACTTGCTGTTGGACTTGTGAGAACACATTGACCTAGTCTTGCTAGTAGTTGCGGCTCAAGTGCTTTCTTTGAACCAACTGCAAAAATCACTCTGACACCTGGACGACCATCAGGGGTCTCATCAGGACCAAGCAGGTATTCAATTCCCGCCTCTGCAGGAGCCATAATCACAGAGGTCCCAAACCCAGTGGTTTCTGTAGCTGTGATATATGCCCATTCCTGATCATAGGCAGTGATGATAGTCCTGTTCATATGCATGCTGAATGCTTCTGCAAATGTGTCCTCAATTGGCACACCGTTGATTTCCATTTCGCGCACCGCTGTATTTGGTGTGAGTACGGGCAACACTTGTGCTATTTCTTTCTTACTTATTTACAGGATTCATTCTGTTCAGAGGTTTTAAGAGGAGGAAAGGATTCGAAAAACTTCGTTAGGATGGTCTGACTTATGACCGTGCATCTGAAGTTGACCAAAGAACCGGACATCCCTATAGAGGCTGACACAATAACTCCGACTCATTTTGCAGGAAAGAGCGCTGTAGAGATAGGAAAGCTGCTAGTTCTTCAGGGGAACCAGACCGTGGATCTTGCCACCTTCTTCAATGTTTCTGGAGAGGCAGGTGCCACCGCTGACGAAACTGAGATTGTTGTGAGTGGAAATCTAGTAGATGTCAAGATGATAGGCAAGGGCATGAATGGTGGGAAAATCACCGTGGAAGGAGATGTTGGCATGTATCTAGGGGCTGAGATGATAGCAGGCAGGATACATGTCAAGGGGTCCGTGGGTTCTTGGGCTGCTGCAGAGATGGAGGGGGGAAACATCCAGATAGAAGGAAACGCTGGAGATTATCTCTGTGCTGGCTATCGCGGCAGTCCGGATGGGATGAAAGGCGGCAGGGTCTATGTCGCAGGTAATGTGGGACGCGAGATGGGAGCTCACATGAGAAAGGGTTTCATCGCAGTGAGAGGTGATGTAGATACACTTGCAGGAGTCAGAATGAAAGGGGGAACAATAATAGTTGTGGGGAATATCGCAGACCGTGTTGGTGTGGAAGCCACAAAGGGCATGATATTTTGCCTCGGAAAGGTGGATTCACTGCTGCCCACCTACAAGTTTAGTGGGAGTTCCGAGAGAGAATTCACTAATTACTACCTGCGATACCTTAAGTCTCGGAGACCGGATTTTCTCAGCGAAGACGTAGACTTTGCCGAGAAATGGGCGAAGTTTATGGGCGACTTTGCAGAAGGAGATCCAAAACAGGAGATTTACGTTCGTGAAGCAGCAAATCGGCACTTGCTCTGAGGAGAGAAGAGTATGAATCCAAGCGTTAACGAGAAGGCATTAGAGATTGTCAAGGAGATGATGGATAAAAAGGACGAACTCAATTGCACCGTGACCGAACAGGGTAATGGAGCCACCCTGATTGATGCGGGTATTGAGGTGTCTGGGGGTATTGAAGCTGGAAGACTTGTCGGGGAGGCATGTCTCGGAGGTCTTGGAACCGTCAGAATAACTCATCAGCACATCGGAGATATGACTCTACCTGCTGTTGTAGTCAGTACTGACCATCCAAAGATTGCAACAATGGGGTCTCAATTTGCTGGATGGCTCATTGATGTCAAGAGTGACGAGGGGAAGTATTTTGCAATGGGTTCGGGACCAGCTAGAGCCCTTGCGCTGGTTGAGAAGAAGCTCTACAAAACGCTTGACTATAAGGACGATGCCAAGGTTGGTGTAATCGTACTTGAAACACGAACACCGCCTCCTGAATTTGCGACTAATTTCATTGCTGATAAGTGTGGAATCTCAGCATCGGATCTCTATTGTGTTATGACGCCGACAGCTTGTGTTGCTGGTTCTGTTCAAATCTCAGCCAGAGTGGTTGAGGTCGGTGTGCACAAATTGCACGAGCTCAAGTTTGACCCTAGTAAGATTCGAGCTGGGCACGGTGTTGCACCCATAGGACCTGTAGCTAGGAATGACAACAAGGCGATGGGAGTCACAAATGACTGCATTCTATATGCTGGTCGCACCTTTTACTTCGCCAGACCAGAAGAGGAGGACGACATGGCAGCTTTGGTAGAGAAAGCACCATCATCAGCCTCGGAACAGTATGGTCAGCCATTCTTCAATCTGTTCAAGAGTTTTGATTTCGACTTCTATAAGGTCGATCCGCATCTCTTCAGTCCCGCAGAAATCACAATCAATGATATTGCCAAGGGCAAGACATACAAAGCTGGCTATGTGAATCCAGAGGTTCTGAAGCAGTCATTTGGAATGGAATAGCGATTCCTAGAGTCCCGGCAAATACGCTTTCAATAGTAGATATGATACCATTTACAGAGGCTATTACAATCTGGATGAATTCTGGGGTCCTTAATAATCAACATCCGGATTGAAGAATGTCCATATCAAGGAGTTCCGATAACTTTGCAGACTATTCTCGATCCGACAGTAATCTCTAGCCTAACGACTGCTATTTTGTCTCTTTGCCTGTCAACGTATTTGTATTTTCTGTGGAAGAAACAGGCCAACAGACTCTACACAGACCTCCCACTGATGTTTAGTATAATCTTCATCAGTTCAGCAGTAAGTCAAATCCTTCAAGCTTTACCTCTACTGGGCATAATTGGAGATTCTGTTGAGATGTTTCGCATACGTGCCTTTGTGGTATTGGTGATGGTAGTTCCTATGGTAGTGGTGCTTCTGAGCATCTTGGCTCCAAGGTGGAGGCGTCATCACTACAAAATCACTGCAGCCTCTGCAATCTATTGGATTGTAGCAACATTCCTTGGCACAAGCCGGGAACAAATCATGACATTAGTAATTCCTTTTCTGCTTGTGCTAATGATAGGTTGGCTTGTCATGTTCTCTGTGACTTGGAAGACTGGTCGACTGAAGGAGGTTCGAAGCGACCTGATGGTACTAGCCACAATTCTCTCTCTTGTAAGTCAAGGCGGAAAGGTCGCCATGATGGCAATGGGAATAGGTTTTGTCGCAGATATGATCACAGCAATAAGCGTCATCACTTATACAGTGGCTATAGTGAATCCATGGTACAAGCGGGAACTGACCAGCGCCGATTCCATTGAAGTAGCAACGGCAATTTACTAGCATCTAATGCTGAAGTGGAGGTTCTTCCAGCGTCGAGGAATCTCTATTCTCATTTTTCAGAGATTGATTGTTTTTCGGTCTTTAAATTCCAATGATAGGACTCTCAACTAGTATCATACAACTCTAGAGGTATTCTAAATGACAATTACTGAAGTTTCTCAGGAAACTCAAAGCAAGGAACGAATTTCTGAGCACCCTCTCTCAAGAATGGGGCTTTTGCCCCTGGCCGGGCTCCTGTTTCTTGTTGCGATAGTCTGGCGCATCCTAGACATATTCGTCCTCGCTCTAGGGGACACATGGATAAATATCATGCCATCGAAACTGTTCCCGTTGCTCATCATGGCAGCAGTGTTTTGGAGATATAGGAGGAATGAGTTCAGCTCTGTTCTAGGTCTT
>JBHLQK010000129.1:0-9080 GCA_048884925.1 Candidatus Thorarchaeota archaeon | reverse complement strand
CGGCCTTGCATACAACTCTTCTGACTTTTGCCTATGGGTGCCGGTCACCCTAACACTAGTTATTGCTCAGACCTCAGTGGTTGGAGTGCAGTCTCTAATTGAGGTCACAGCTGAGGACCACTTTGGTCTGCCCGTTGATGGCTTATATGTGACCGTTACAGTTCGTGATCCCCAAGATTTCATTCAGATTCAGCAATCGGGAACAACTGCTGGAGGCATCCTTCAAATTACTTGGACTCCTCTTTTCAGGGGACAGAATAGCATCAGTGCCTTCTCAGTCCAGCAGACTTGGTACGACTCCTCCTCAGTGTTGCAGACTGAGGATGTTTTTGAAGAGCCACGCATAGATGTCCTGATGCCTTCAAATCAGGAAGCTCCTTCAATAGTTAGTGTCACCGTATCCATGAGTGATTACCTCGGTGAGGGAATCAGTGGCGCATCAGCACGAACTATTATTGCGATCAACGGACAACTACTTCTTGATGTAACAAACACGACTCCGGGTGATGGTAGAATTACTCACCTTGTTTCAGTTTCAGAGCCTGGGATTCTATCTGCATCGGTTATCGTTTCATCGCAGGGATGGTTGCTTGCTGCTAGCTCTTCCTCTTCTGAAGTCATTATGGGGGCTACAGGGATTGACCTCACAACTCCAGGTCATCCCATTGAGCAAGGGACATCGGTTGGTATCGTTGTCACCTTGACTGATTTGAGCGGTGCACCTTTGGATGGCGCCCAAGTGATCATAGAGGTCCTATGGTCCAATGGCACTATCGAGACTTCTGTTCAGAGAGTGACAGGAGCTGATGGGAAGTGCACACTCGCCTATGATTTTGATTCGGTGGGAGATTTCATCATCAATGCTAGTTACACTGGCGAAGCTCTGAATTCATCTGCTACAGCATCTGCATTGCAGAGGGTCTACATGACTCCCACCATGCAGATAAGTCACAACCCATCGTGCATGCTCGGGGAAACCCTAGAAATCTACATTGGTATAACAGACACATTCCAGGATTATATAATCGGAAGAGGACTCATTCTCTCTGTTGAGCAAAACAGTATCACGGTGTTTGCGACTGAGGTCGAGTCGATTGACGGATTGCTCACCATATATTGGGATCCGGTTGATAGAGGGATGGCTACAATAACCCTCCTTCATGCAGGAGATTCATACTACTATACCAACTTCACTGGATCCCCTGTATCGATCTTGGAACTTGTCGGCGCTAGTCTAATAATTGAACCATCAACAGTAAATCTATTCAACACTGCATCCCTGCGATACACGCTCCTCACCTCAGGAACTCAGAGTGGTGTCATAATTCATTTTGAGGTGTTGGGCCTTGATCTGGTACCGGTCTGGACTGCGAACCTCGCTACTAATGAAACAGGAGTTGCTGAAGTATTTTACTTCGCTGATGACTCGTCCGGAATTCTCACTGTGCGAGCATCCCCGATAGCGGAACAGTACTTGATTGGTGGAGACACCCAGGAACAGCTGAATGTGATGACAATATGCACTGTAACAGTAGCACTTGCCCCAAACCCACCTAGAGCTGGGCACGACGTCAACATCACACTCTACCTTATCGATCAGCTGGGCTTTCCAATTGAGAATTTGGATGTTGTTGTATCTCTCAACGACCCACTTAGTGAGCCTGTCAGGCTGGGTGTCTGGTCTAACTCGATTACGGTGACGACTAGCCATGGAGTAGCAATTGTGAGCTTTGTCCCTTCAATGAGTGGGCTTTATTCTGTTCATCTCTCATTTTCGGGAGCCGCATTTGTACATAGCTTTACAGATGATACATACCATACTGTCTACTCCCAGAGTAGCGTGAATATAGGCGTGTCTGAAACGCAGCTTGAAGTGGGCGACGTGTTAGGCATCACAGTTCTTCTCACAGACTATCAGGGGTCTCCGATGGTTGGGCGAGATGTCATTGTTGCATTAGATGGACCTGGTGTCTTGACACTCGGGCCCACTACTGTCGTGACAGATGGGAATGGCCAAGCCTTCTTGAGTATCCAGATAGATGATGAGGGTCTCTGGGTAGTAGAAGCCTCTTTTGAGGGCTTAGGAGTTTATCTCTCTGCCTCAGATTCGGTTGATGTGAGTGTAAGATACGGGACTGAGATTCAAGCTTCTATCATTCCAACAGGTGATGTTGTTGCAGGCCTCACTCCAGCATCGATCTCATTCCTTTTGATGGACTCCAGTGGGACACCTCTTGAGGGATTTACAATCGACTATTCCGCATACCATGACTTGCTAGGTCTCATGATGACCGACAGTGTGATCCAGATTGGCCATGAATCCGTCATACTGAATATCACCTTTGATAGAATGGGCAACTACACGATTCTTCTTTCATTTACTGGAACATTGCATTATCATGCATCCAACGCAGCTCTTAGAGTATGGGTTTATGGGACAACAAGTATCAGCTTCAGTTTGAGCTCTTCAATAGAGCGCTCTTCGATTTCGTATCTGAATGCATCAATCATTGATGAGTCAGGTTCCAAAATCGCCCTGAATGAGCTAAGCACATCAATGGATCTACTTGGCCCTGATGGCATAGTTAACCTGACTGGACGGTATCTACTTTCGGCTTACGAGATTAGTATCTCTCTGGAAGGCATAGAGGTCGGGTCGTATAGACTGAGCCTAATTGTGCTCGAGAGCTCACTGAGGATTGGCTCTGCAAATGAAGCTCCGTTTGATGTCTATGCATCAACAACCATCTTGGTTATTGAGGAGAATCTCTCAGGAATAATCCACGAAGATCATGGGCTCACCTTTATTCTTGTAGATAGCATCGGGGATATTGCTGAAGGGGCTACGGTCTACGTGAGCTTGTACACGCCAGATGGAAGGGAGATTCATGGCAGTCCTCTTACAACCAGAACAGCCTATTCAATAAAATCAAGCGGGATTGCCATCTCTTGGATTCCATCAATTCCGGGAAACTACACATTGCTCCTCATATTTGAGAGTTCAGATTATTGGCTAAGTGCTAGCGCTGAGAGAGTTGTCTTGGTTCGATACCCAACCGTCATCCAGATAGAGCACCCGGTCTTCATGGAGTATGGGGAGCCTATCCCTCTCTCAATTACAGTGTCTTCAGGAGTTTTCAAAATCCAGGAAGCGCCTCTGATGCTTCGAGTTTGGCGTGGTAATATCTTGATGTTGGAACAGACAGCAATCACGGGGATTCGAGGTGGAGCCGAGATTACACTTGAAGGTCTGTTGGCTGGCAATCTCTCTATTGAGGTGGAGTTTGGAGGGTTAGGCAATTTCGCTCCAATCACTAATCTTGTCACTATGATTGTGACCCCCGTGTTGCTTTTGGAATTGACGTCAGAAACTCAGATTCACGTCGGATCGAACTGCAATCTCAATGTAAACTACACCGTCCTCGGAGTGGATGAGGTCTGGATTGGGGGAATGGAGGTCTCAATCTATGACCCCATGAATCAAGTTGTATATACTTGGAACTTAACTGCTCAGCACAGGGGCGTTGAAGTATTGAAGATTATTGTCGAGCTACAAGGCGAGTACCGAATCTACATTGCTTTCAAAAGTCTGCCCGCGGTGAATCAAATGTCTTCTACGTTGACATTTCAAGCGACTTCTGTTTCATTCCAAATACCTATGGATGCGGAAACTGTTCCTTTGGCCGGAGGACTAGGTCTTGTAGCTTTGGCAGCTATTTTGGTGCGGAAGCGAGTTGGTGCCATTGTAGGAAATTTGCCAGGAGAATGGGAGAGCTAGTTGTGCTCCTGTACATTGTCTTGATATGGTATCCGAATCTGGCTTAACATTGCAGATACATCATCATCCCAGGAACCATCTTCTCTCAGCAGCCGTTGATAGAAGTCCCATGTATAACTACGAAAAGATGAAACTCGATGACAAGTCAACGCAATATTTCGTTCTTCAGCCGCAGAAGGCATCGTTGCCATCATCTGGTGCGCAATTGGCGGAGGCAACCGTGTGAGAGTGAACAACCAAGATGATGCTTTTCCAAGCATAACCTGGGCCGAAGGAGTATGCCTGAGAAATCCTCTTGCTAGGGAGCATATTTGGGCAGAAGCACCTTGCGCTATAATTGCAATAGTCATCAGATTGGGCAAAGCTGGGGAGTATGTGACATCAATAATGGATTTAGTCTGCAGCAGTTTGAGAGTTTGAGTCAATTCTTCTCTGGACAAACCTCGATAATCTAGGTAGTCATTCTGCTCAAAATCGTACAAGTATCCTAGATTGCCAGTCATATCCAGGCACTTGGCCCAAATCTCTTGAGGATGGTGCACCTTCTTTCCCTTCCAAATACCGAACTCATTACCTAGCCTACGCAGACTCCTTTTCCCGTCAAGTGATTTGATTAACCTGTAAGGGGATATTCGCCATTCATCTCTCTTCTCATTGTAAAGATTCGCATTCATTGTACTCGCAGACCATTCTGTGGGAACTGTGTTAGGTCTAGCACGCATGACCCTCTCAGCTGCTGCTGAGGGCATTTCCATTACCTGCAGATGAGGGTGTTTGTAACTATCTACTTCAATTCCTGCAGACCATTTCATATGTCTGTGGGGCCATTGGTGAGCTCTAGTCATGTCAATCAGTCTAACAAGTCCTAGGGCGCTTGGTCTGAGGAAGCTTCGAATCCGTAAGCCATCCGCCATTAGGCTGAATCTATCTATCCAGTATCTCTTGGATTTTCTAGCCTGCTCCTCGCTTACTGGAAGCCTTGCGTATATTTCCTTTGATTCATTTAGTTTGGCTGTATATCGGATAGAAGTGCTGGCGGTTTTAGGAAGCCGTTCATCTATTCTGTAGTGGGCTAAATGCCATGGATCGTCTTCATATGCCTGCTTAAGTGGTCTTGACGGCCTACCGAGTCTGTGTTGCACGCTTTCCTGCATAATCTGAACGTAGGGTGGAGGCCTAACTCCACCTAGAATGCATTGCAAGTATCCTGAGAGGAGAATATCAAGTATTGTCAAAGGACGAAGGCGCTCGAAATAAGCGACTGGATCTTCATCAGGCATTTCCCACTTAGTCACCAATGAAAGGAACGTCATGATTTGTCTTCTAACAGGAGGATCATATTCCCTAGGTACAATCTGTTCCATGACCTGTTTCATGTTTCCTTCTAGGGTTAGTTTTGGGACATAGACATTCTCAATTATGCGCGTTAGCTCACTCCAAGATGGAGGAGCTTGGGTGAGTATGTCATTCATCCACCTCTCCGAATCATACTGTCTTCTCAGTGAATTGAAAGCCAATGACCATTCATCGGCTTCGTCAGAAAGCTCTAGAATGCCACGTTCATAGGGTCTGATTTGATGCGATTCATATATCTTTGAAGTTGCCTTATCAATTATCGACAGCCATAGATTCTCATGGTCCACAATCTCGTGAACAAGCAGTACTGCTTCTTTGCCCCGCCTTGATAATCTGGTTAACCAGCCTTCAGATGAAGGGGGATAGAGTGGCTCAGCGCCACCAATCCTGATTATATAGTTCCTTTCAGCCCGAATTGCTGGTTCAAGCTTCACTCTTACAATGCTGTTTGTTCTTCTTGCAACCGATCTCCCAGCCGAATCCAGAATAATCTCTGAATCCACGAGTACTGATCTTCCTTCTATATCTGCAACCTTCATAATCGAGGACTTCAAAGAAACCTCCGGATTTTCTGAATTATAAAGCAAAGAAGCTCTTTCTAGAGTTCCATTAATTGAAATCAATATAGGCAGTTGACTACCTGAACTCTCCACAGAAATTCCTTCCTCTAAGGTGACAGCCTGATTCGGCATTTATTCCTTACTAGTCACTGTAATAGTAGACGGCATAAATTCCTATGAAAAAGAAAGTTGAGTGACTCGCTGGACAAAAAACTGCCAGCGAATCAAAGATTTCGTTACATGATCCAGGGCTCTGGATGCGGACTTGTAGGTCCATCGTTGTGGGAATAATCTATATGAAAGGTCATTTTTCTTCAGAATCATATAGCTGTAATCTTGGCAGAAATTCCATCTACAGCTTCACTGCAATTTTATCGCAGCTTTCTGTCGAAGATTGGTCAATGCGCATTCTTGTACTAGAAGAATATGCATAGGACTTCAAATACTAAAGCAAACAGACTTTGTGAGAAATCCGTAATATTTGACCGTGTCATACACCATTACTAAAGTCAGGAAGTGGCAGGGATACATAGAGCGGGCTCAGCAGGAAACGAATTTTCCCTCCCCTAACAACACTCAACCCCCCGATAACCCCCCAACGACAGCAAAACTGCTGGCGCCGCTCATTTTCTTCTTCGTTAAATAGGATTAATGGACCTGTCTTAATCCTCATTGATTACTTGCAAAAATATGAAGGACCTTGGCCTCTAAACGGGCCAAGGTACTGAAGTCAGAAACTAGTACTCCTCTAAATGCAGCATGAAGTATCCCTTGTCATGCTGACAGGCGGGACACTTCTCTGGTGGGCTATCTCCCTCGTGGATGTATCCACAATTGTCACACCTCCATTGAACTTTGTTCGTCTTCTTGAAGATGGAGCCGTTCTTGATCTGCTCTGCCAAAGCAATATAGCGCTTATGATGCCAAGATTCAGCCTTCGCAATCATTCTCCACTGATGAGCAATATCCTTGAATCCCTCTTCTTCGGCAATCTCAGCAAATTTCGGATACATCTCGGTATACTCGTACTTCTCCCCAGCTGCAGCGTGCCTGAGTATCTCCTCAGTGCTCTCGTAGGCACCCGAAGTTGGAAAGTCCCATTCTACTTTGATGGCCTCAGTTGCGTTGCCCTGCTTGAGGTAGTTGAAGAATCTTTTAGCATGCTCTAGTTCGTGACCTGCAGTTTCTAGGAAGATTGCAGAAATATGCTGGTAGCCCTCTTTCTTAGCAGTCGAGGACGCCATAGTATATCTATTGCGTGCCTGTGACTCACCAGCAAAAGATGTAAGTAGATTCTTCTCGGTTTTGGTTCCCTTGAGTTTCATCTCTCTTGCCTCCGTCATTCTAAAACGTGCAGTCCACATCAATGCACTTGTTGAATAACTGTTTCAGTCAATATTGTGCTCACTAAAAAGGTTACTTTTAGAATCATCTAACTTGCTGCAATCTGGTGAACAATGCATTACTGCTTCACAATTTCGGCGATGTTCTTTGCCAGCGTCTTGATTGCCTCACGCTCCTCCTCAGTTGGCCTCGCTCGGCATCTAATGACTGGTTCAATTATTTCGAATTTGTTCTCTTCGAGTTGTTTCCTTAGTCTACGGACTCCACCGCCGCCCCAACCGTATGTACCGAAGAGACCTATGGGCCTGTTCTGAAAGCGCTTTCCTTCCATCTCATTGGCAAATGCCCAGATTTTTGGAAACGGGAACGCATCATAGGTAGGAGTCCCAAGAACAATTACTCCCGCACGAACTGCATCAGTGATGATATTGTCCATAGTACTGTATGAGATGTTATGGATTTTGACCTCGACGCCAAGCTCCACTAGTTCCTTTTTGAGAGTATGAGCCAGGCGCAAGTTATACCCGTACATCGACCCATAGATTATTGTGACATATTTCTCGAGTTCATTTCTGCTGAATCTTTCGAAATGGTCGATGATCCACTTAGGGTCCTTGCGGTAGATTGGGCCATGGCTAGGGCCGATGAACTTGATTCCCACTCCGAGTCCCTTGATTTTCTCGATTGCACGCTGAACGAATTTGAAGTAAGATGTGATGATGGTGGAGAGGTATCGCTTGCTCTCCATCTCGATCATGCGCATGTCAATCTCATCATCGAAGTGTTTGCCATTGAGAGCACCAAATGATCCGAAAGCATCACATGAAAGCAGGACCTCATCCTCCATAAGATATGTGGCCATGGTTTCAGGCCAGTGTACAAACTGAATGTGCACAAACTTCATGGTCTTTTTTCCAATTGAGAGCTCTTCCAAGTCCTCTACCACCTTGGTATCGAGACCGACGTTATAGAAGGACTCCTCCATCCCCTCTGCCTTCTGTGTGAACACGATAGTCGCATTCCTTGCAAGCTTGGCTATCTTGGGTAGAGCTCCAGTATGGTCTGGCTCCATGTGGTTCAGAACGATGTAGTCTATTTTCTCTGGGTCCACAATCTCGCGAATGTTCTCTATCCACTCATCAGCAAAGATGTTCTTCACAGTATCAACGATAGCAATCTTCTCGTCTACAATGAGATATGAGTTGTAAGACACACCAAATGGGAGCGGCCAGAGATTCTCAAAGAGAGCGGTGTGGTGGTCATCAACGCCAACATAATAGACTCCATCGGTGATTTTGCGATACAAAAGAATTCCTTCTCCTCTTAATTCGATGACATGCTCCAACTTCGCTTCAATATAAGAGCTGTCATTTATGAACTATTGTTTAGTCACGTGGGAGCATAGGTCGCACTTCTTGGAGTAATTCGACGATTGCCCTCCCTACAATAGCTCCACTTGCGCCTAGTAGACCGCCAATAAGGATGGATATAGATACTATCGCTCGTCCGAACCCTGGCAACCCAATAAGGGTTGCAAAGAACTCTCCAATAATGTACGCCTGTGCAAAGGTGTTTAGAAAAAGAAAGATGATTGCCCAGGCTGTTCCGACTCCCAGGAATCCAGCGATGAATGCGTTTCTATACTTCTTCACAGTTACTCCCCCAACAAGTCCTGCCAGAATCATCAAGGTCCAATGACCAAGCAATTGAAGCGGCAAAGCTAACAAAAAGGTGAAGATGTATCCATGATAGATCCCAGTTTCTTTTGTTTTCTGGGTTATTCTCTGGGCCATGCTGAATCATAGAGTTTGCTTGCTAAAATGGTCTTGCTTTCCCCTTCCAGAAATCAAGTTAATTCATAAGCAGCATATGACTCTAAGAAAGCTAGTATGCTGACTAACAGAGGCTATCGAGTGAGAATAGCTATTGTCCTAGGTCTTCTGATAGCGTTCGCTGCAATGCCTGTTAGCTCCAATTCTGCTGAGAACCACAATTCCGATCATGTGCCTCTGACAACCCATAACTTCTGGTTGAGCCCTCTC
>JBHLQK010000128.1:0-9225 GCA_048884925.1 Candidatus Thorarchaeota archaeon | reverse complement strand
TCAATTAGTACACTCATCGGACTTATTACAAACTCAGCCATTCTGATTGGTGCGGTGGGAGTTGTAGCAATCGCAGTGGTCTGCGTTCGCGTCAACAATGAACGGAAGTCTTTCTAGGAGCGGGAATCCCCCGCTCCACCTCTTTTTGCTGCAGTCACTTGATTCTGTTGAGGCAGGAGTCTGCATAGATTTTGGCTTCAATTATATTGCTAGGATTTCTATGAGAAACTTCAACGGTTAATGCTTTGTCATAGCCCCCTGCATGGAGTGTCTGGACAGTCCTCAGAAGATTGATTTCTCCACATCCCGGAACCAAGTATTTACGATTATGATTTTCATCTACAAGACTTCCATCGCTATCTCGGAAATGAACATTCATGATGAGGTCTTTGTAATTCTCGACAATCTGATTGATGTCAGACCCATTGATATGCATGAACTCAAGATCGATTGTGACTCCCATAGGTCTTCCACCATTATTAGCAATCAAATCCAAGATGAATTGGTCCACTCTTGGTAGATATGGTACATTCTCAATAGTCAGTGTACAGCACGACTCTTCAGCGAGATCAAGTAGTCTGTCCAGCCTGTCTTTCCATGCATCACCCTCCTTAATCATCTCTAGGTCTGGAGGATGAAAGACAGCGACCTTGACTCCCAAGGCCTCAATGAAAGGGAAGACCACATCTGTGGATTTCCTGAAATCCTCGTCATCAAAAGCAACGAGAAACTTGGGTAGATGTATTGAGTATGCATTGAATCCATAGTCCTCGATTGCATGTTGGAATGTCTTTCTGAGCCAATCCGGTCTGTCATCAATCCAAACTTCAACATTCTCATATCCTGCATCCTTTATTCTCACAAGAGTATGAATCAGACCTTGTAGGAGTTTCTCATTAGAGGATGCGGATCGAATTCCTCCTAGAACCGAGCAGGACACGAACATACCTATCACCACAGACGGTTGATACCCAATGCATCAGTGCTAATTAGCGTAGAGTTGTAGGAACTTGTTAGCCAACAATAGGCTGAAACCCAAATTCAAGACTTGCCACATAGAACCATCATATTGCTAATTATAGTTGACTGAATAATGGGCCTCCTCGGTCAAATTGATAATCCATTTGACTTATTGCATTACATATGAGCTCTACTGCGGACTACCTCGTGATATGTCACAGAATCATTCAGAAGCAGTTGCTCTCACGATAGGCTGAAAATGTTAGAAAAGCCGCGGTCGTGTGATGACTTGAATGTCAGCCTACGCCCCTATGAATTAAGGCTCTATCCCATTCGATCGAGATAGATAATCACGGAACTGGAAAAATCAATATCAATCCTCCCCGTTTGAAGGAGTTCAAATGGTAGCACTCCTTTCTCACTTATGTTTAAATCAAAGAAGGACCTAATCATCTACTACTTCACAGAGGTGAGAGAATGTCCACAAATGAACAAATGCTAGAAGAATTGAAGGAAATCAGGAAGCTTCTGACTCCTCCAGCACCAACACCTCCTCCCAAGGGGGCACTAAACGAGTTCAAACATTTCTTGAGCGCGTATAAGGTCATGGGCCTTGCAGTTGCCTTTATTCTCGGTCTCTACCTGGGCGCACTTGTGCAAGCTTTGGTTGGGGATTTGGTAATGCCAGTTGTTTCTCTATTTCTTCCTGGTACTGCATGGGAAGATGTAGCAATTGGTCCCTTCATGGTGGGTCATTTTGCCGGGACGTTGCTAACATTCATAATCGTAGCACTGGTCATCTTCCTTCTTGTTAAGCTAACCAAACGATTTGGTATCGAGTAGAAGCTAGAACAATTCAGATGAATCCAAAGGGAAGAGCGCATGTATGGCGAATAGGATGTTTGCGATAGTGCTCTCTTCCTTTCGTTTCCGCCAAACCAATTCACCTTTAATAGATCCCTGACATTGGGTTGCTATTCTTCAGCGAGTTCCTTTTTATGACATCAGTTCAATTTTAGTCAGGCAGGAGTTAGTTCCGCGATGACAAAACAGTACCGTATTGTTGCACGAATTTCAGAGCTCCGATATGAGGATGGAGGTAGACCATGTTCCCTTTATTCCTCTGGAGATGAGTTCGATTTGACAATTCCTGAGGAGAGAGCCAAGGTATGTAGATGGGCCTACAACTCTCTGCTACCTTTCATTGCAGTGTTGGAGTTCGGTGGCACGCTGCCATGGGAGCCAGATTCTGAACGTGCCTTTGTGGCATGTCCCGACCCGCATAATGTGGTAGTCTTTGAACTGATACGCAAAGAAGAGTTAGGGATGGAGTAAAAACATCTCTTACCGTTTCATTCATCCCTGTTGTCTTCTTCTGAGAGAAGACTCTCGATATCTTCCAAGAACATCTCCTCTTCAGAAATCTCGGGTTCATCCACTTTAGCACTGACTTTAGGCTCTTGAGTTGGCTCTGGATCCTCAGGTTCCGGTTCAGCTTCCATTATCATGGATTCTTCTTCAATAGTTTCTAGGCCCTCAGGTTCCGGTTCAGCTTCCATTATCGTAGATTCTTCTTCAGCAGTATGAGCCAATTCCTTTGCTCTCATCTCATCAATGGAAGTCAAGACAAGATTGCCCATCTCGATAGCATCCATAATTATCGCATATACCCGTGCCTCTTCAAAACCACAGGATGTCATCTCTGTAGCAAGCTCATCTAGGTCAAATCCATCCTCGTCATCTATGCGATGGATTCGTTCCACTATACACTTGGTCTTCCTAGGGAACGACTTAATCTCTGACACCTTGTAGTCGCGAAGGAATCGTCCATCCATTATGTCATCGAAAAAGGTATCAAACTGAGCCTCTGTTCCCGGATCAAGTGCCGTTGCAGGCGCCTCTGTATACATATTGTCAAAGACAAATCCAATGGCCTCTGCAAACTCCACCATCCTCAACTCCTGCGATTTCGAGGGAGGTGCCAAAGAAACGAATGCACAGATCAAATTCTCCGTGGCAACCGTTCTTATGATGTCAGAAATCGGAGTCACCACCCAGTTCTCTTGGTTGACATCAAACTCACCTCTGAAAGTACTGATAGCACTCACAAATCCAGATACCAGTGACTCATCAAGACCCTCTTTCATCATCTTCGAATAGACTGGAATTCCAGTGTACTTGTGCAGGACAATAACTCCCAATAGACTCTTTATATCATCAAATCGACGCTTTACAAGCATCGCCTCGATGTTTCGTATTCTTTGTTTTCTGATGTATGATCTTCGGCCTCCGTAGGAAATTGCTGCAATACCTATGATGGCGATGAAGAGCGAATAATCCCTGATAGTCCTGTTTAAAGCTTCGATCTCACTAAGGATTGGAACAAGTTCGACTTCATAATAATCCGTGTCCATTTCATAGTTCTCAATCGTGACGTATATCCTTACATAAGTGGTTGATAGAAAACTAGGCATCTGAAATGATGCCGTGTAATGGCCAGGGTCACCTCCGTCCTCGGCCATTTGCTGTATCTCCCCTGGTCCGGTTTCACTGATGAGCTGATATTCAATAATTGCCCCAGAAACTGGATTTCTCGTTTCGGACTCAAGAAGCCATAGACTCAGAACGTTTTGCACTCCTTCGACTGCAGTCAAGCCCTCGATGTCATTAATCTCAATGGCAACAGGTAGCACTTCAAGCTCAAACTCGACGAAACCACTCACGTGGTCTGTCTTATTCGCTGTAAAGAACACCTGCCACTTCCCTATAGATTCAGCTGCAAATCCAAGGAAGTAAAGGTCATCTACTTTTGACAAGAACACAGTCAGGCCCTCTGCAGGCAATGTAGAAATGGTCAGGTCAGCTGAGCTAATATTCTGCCCAGTATCAGTTCTTACGTAAACAAGTGTGAGGCTGTATTCTTCGGTGAAGAAGGTAGAATCTGATTCCAGTCCTTCAACAATCCTTAGTTCTGTTGGAATCGTTCGGACAACAAGAGTGAATCCTACGGTTGAATTCAGATAGTTGCTAAGTGCAGCTCGGATGGCAAACTCGTACGTCCCAATCATAGAGGGGGTTAGCGTGAGTGCGTACTGCCCACCAGAGATTTCAGATACCGAGTAGCCCATTCCAACTGGAGGATTCAAGACTAGTACAGTTGCGCCTGGAAGCCCATTCAATGACTCGTCTCTGAATGTGAGCTGAACTATATAGTTCTGATCAACGGCTATTGTCGCGCCTGAGGCATCAAGTGTCAGGATTGTTGATATCTCACGCACAGTCAGGCTGAAACTCACGATTTGTGTCGTATACACGCTGAGATTCGCTTTGATTAGAATGCTGAAAATATCTGATGTTGTAGGAGTGATGGTGATGGAGTAGTAACCACTACCTTCGTCGACCGCAGGAAGGTCTCCAAGCCCGACTGACGGAATTCTATCGATAACATCAATGCTTGCTCCATCAAGACCAAATCCTGTACCATTAGTATACCTCAATACCAGATTGTAGCTATTCCCATAGGTCATATAGTCGGCTGTTCCATTCATTACCGTAAAAATAGACGAATATCCCGCCACAATAATTGTAAACCCAACTGTTGAGTTCAGATAATTTGTCTTCGAAGCTCTAATCGCGAGCTGATAGGTTCCTGGAATAGAACCAGTTATTGACAGGTTGTAGAAGCCTCCCGTAAGATCGTCAGGTAGGACATTAAGACCTGCTGGTAGATTTAGGACTGTGATGGTGGCTCCTGACACTCCATTTGAATAATCATCCAAGAGAGTAAGTTGAACTGTGATGCTCTCCAAGACTGCTACGGTGGCACCTGGACTGTCAATAGTGAGTAATGTAGCAATATTACTTGCAGTAAGAGTGAACGAAACTATCTGTGTTACATGGTTTGTAAGATTTGCACGCAAAATCAAGGTGTATGTCCCCGCAGTCGACGGAGTCAATACAAACGAGTAGAAACCATTGCCTTCATATGAAACCATTGAATAGCCAAGTCCTGATGATGGAGTGACAGCTATCACTGCAACGTCTGCTGCATCAATTCCATCTCCAGTACTGTTTGCATACTCCAAAACAAGCCTGTAGGTGCCGCCCATATCTAGGAAGTCCGCGGTACCATTTAGAACCGTTAGTTGAGTCCCAGTTTCTCCCACAATCAATGTGAATGAACCCGTTTTGTTATGATGGTACGGCTTTGAGGCGGTTATTGTCACTGTATATATTCCTGATATTGAGCTTGTCAAATCAATGGAGTAGTTGCCTGGAAGCGTGCTACTCTGACCTAGCAATAAGAGGCCACCCGAGGGGCCCGTGAAGCTCATGCTCATTGCAGCTCCTGTAACACCAGTGCCATTCAAGTATTGATATTCCATATACACAGTAAGAGTTTCATGTAGACCCGTTTCAGTTGGCAATCCTCCTACTGAGGTCAATTGGAAAGTGGTGCGATGTGTTGATACAATTATGAATTGACACGTAATGTCATCGTAATAAGGTATTGAGGCATTAACAACAACCACATGCTGACCTGCTTCAACAAGAGATGTATCAAAATCTGCCTGCCACCAATTATGTATTGGATCTGCCTCGAAGTATACCGTTGAACCTGTCCAATTAGCAGCTATTGTCGCGGATGCATCTAGAATGAATTTTCCTGTGTCTTCATCTACATAATAGAGAATATTAGTGATAAGCAATCCTGCATCAGTTTCAACTAGGCTTTCTCGAGGAGTGATGCTAGCAGAGTGATACATATCGAATACTGCATAATCATAGGCAATTTCTGTTCCATTTGTCCACAATACGGTGACTTCCCATTGACCTGCGGAAGTATTTGTCCCTCCAAGTATCCACTGTGAGCTGTTTACCACTCCATTGTTCATTGCACTAATTGAATCGTATGACCATGTGGTTGAATTTGGAAGAATCCAGGTGATGTTGACAGGGCTTCCAGCTGTGGGAATATTGAGTGCAGTGCCAATCTCAATCTGCGCTCTTGTGTTATTTCCTGGTCTAAACAGAGAATTCTCAGACCATTGCTCCGTGTACTCATCCTGAACTTGGAGCGATACATTTCGCGCATAGTTGGGGGACTGAAGGTTCATCTCCCACCATCCACTGCGACTTACCTCGCTATTTGGTATATGGATACGCCCAGGAGAGATAGAACATAGGCCTGTGATGTCGTTTGTAAGCGGGTCTAAAACGGTTGCATTCTCCCAATCATCAGGATACAACAAGTCCACTGTGAAGGCGCTATATTCCGTTGACGGAGTGATATATGTATAGAGAAACAGCTGAGCACTTTGTCCCGCAGTTGCCGAATATTGAACACCGTCTTTCGAGAGGTCTGTAGTCCAAGATGAATTGATATAGCGGTGAAAGAGCGAAGTGACAGTATAGGAAAAGATGACACTGGTATTTGATGTGACCTCAACATTCAGAGGATCCACTGTCCAGAAGCTTGGATTCGAAATTGATGCAGTCCCTGCATTTGATATCGGTACTGAGAACGAGCCTGCATGGAATGTTAAGTCAACTGACTCTGGAGTTGGGGATGCAATACTCGTGAATACAATGTTATCCAGTTGCAAAGTGACATTTTGCATGTTCTCCATGCCATCGTATTCTCTAAGCGGGTCGTCGTCATAATCCGTATCGTTGTCAACGACGACATTCCCAGGAAAATATAATCCCAGAGAAATCGTGAACTCACTCCACGCCGCTGGAATTGGATCGAAATCATGTGATATATGATGCCATCCGTCGTGTGAACTCAGTAATTGCATTTGAGTATACCATGCCTCAATGATAGCAAGATCTTTCTCCAATTGCCAAAAGACTCCAATATCACCCAATGAATCATTGTCTTGTGGATCAAGTGGTCCTGTAGCATAGCGAAAATCGAATTCCAACCTGAAATCAAGAACATTTGGTACATTATAAATCACCTGACTAAATCCAATCTCACCGGAATAATGCGTATAGGACACACCAAAAGTGGGATGAGAATCATACTCCCCCACGTTTTTGCATTCAATATACTTTTCAGCGGAATTGTAAGAAGCGAGCTGTGTGGATGAGCCGCCACCACCCTTTGTATAATTGGTCCACGGATCGGTTCCAGCATCAAATGTACCATTGATTCCATATAGCCTTTGGAGGTTCCAGACATCGATGCTAGTTGAATTCATAAACCAGCCATTTGCGTCATCAATAGCGATATCGCTTTGTGTATTTGAACCAGTATCAGTTCTCCCTCTCTTTCCTTCAGTGGTTTGATACCCTGATTGTCTAATTCTGATGGGATCAAGCACTCCGCTCTTTGAATCTGATGATATAGTGAAGCCCTTGGTTTCGATTGATGTTCCATCTTGCAGCGTCTGAGCTGATTGGGAATCAGACAGGGAATTATCATTCAGTTCTATATTTGAAATGGCTCCAAAATCTGCTATTCCAATAAAGCCAATCAAGAATATCGCAAGGAGTCCAATGACTGCGTGCATCCCTTTCTTCATCACATTCGCCTCGAGAGAGCGCTAGTTAGCTCATGGAGATAATTCAAGACTTAGCACACGGAAGAACGTCAGGTCGTTCTCGATATCGGTACTAATCGCGTGTTTACGAAGTCTTCCAACTCTCTCGCTCGTTCTGAAATTATATTACCATACTTCGCATGGACTTTCTGAAATACGCTGTAACTAATTCGGTATTCCATTCCATTTTTCTCGAGTTCCCATCGACCTGCCACCTCTCCGTTGATCCAAATGGTCGGTCGAATCTCGCCCGATACATTCGTAGCCCCTGTCACCTTAACGTCTGGGGGCGGAAGAGGACACTTGGGTGGCCAATAGTGTTCTCTCAGTTTTGGAAATACTCGGGATTTCATTTTGTCATCTAGATACCATGACCGATTGACGAATGCCTTGGGAAGGTGATCCTCGTAAGGAAGAAACCATATGACAGGCTCTGATGGAGGTTCAAGTGATGTGGCATAGTCAATATCACTGATGGTCATTAGCTTGCTTTTCCCCGCCGTTTCTACTGCTACAATTTCATCGAAGCCCTCAGCAGCTGCCTTCGCCCGGGATTTTGTGGTTGGTAGCCACCATGCCATATCATCGATAGATACTGGACCGAATCTGTCAATGTACATTTGCATTACTTGATCAATAGCATCGTTCTCAGATGTATCATCCAAACTAAATCCCTTTACCCATCTCTCCAGAAGCGCATAAGCTGTAGTCGAACTCCGTGCATGACTGGCTGTTGCCCGAATCACGTCGCCCGATGTGGCTGCCAGTTGAAACAGGGGTCGTATCTGTCTTGCATGCTCTGGTACTAGTTTCTTAATCTCTCGCATCGTCTTCGGGCCATCTTCCAACGCAGTGAGGACGGTTTCCTTCAATGACTCAAGCTCATTGTCACTGAGGTGTTTGATATCGGGATGCTGCCGCATCTTTCTGTACAAAGCCGTTTGGGTCGCATGAATCAACAGTGATAGATTGTCTACATGGACGACATGAACTGTTGTTCTAAATGCATTGAGTCTTAACAGACGGTCACCTCTGTTCAATGACTTGAAAACAGTCTTCGCGTCGTAGTCACCTATCCTTGCCCAGACTGAGAGATATGGAGTCCAATAGTCTGTAGAGTGAAGGCCCAACTGAGTCTTGGCTATTTCATAGAAGTCAGGACTTTTCTTATCCAAGGCATGCTGCTTTCTCAAGTGGTTTAGTCTGATCTGTTCCATGGTCAATTCATTCATTGGGATGACTCACTGAATTCTTGTCGCTCTACCAGCATATCAATCAGACTATGAATGTCAACATAAAAAGAGAGAAGAAGACCTCTAAGCAAGCGGCCTAAAATGCCCGTTTACGGCCCATCCAGTCGTAAACGGGTCCGCCATGATCCCGATGTTTCGGTTCTATCTGACTGCGCCAATGATTAGAAGCAGAACACCAAGCACCAGAAGAATCAACATGATCTCAGAGAATATAAATCCCGCAAGATCTAACTCGAAGAGACCAAGCATATAGAAGAAAGCAGAAATTTCTGGCAGAAGTCCGCCAGCTAATTCAAAGATGATTGGTAGAAGCCCGACAATAATCAGGATCAGTCCAAGAAGTGCCATTCCTTTACCCATGAAATCCATCTCCATGTGGATAATCCTCATTTGCATTTCCGCTATATATAGATATGTGGGCTTTGAAGGGGCTGCAGAATACATATCCCAGCTATACATTTTCG
>JBHLQK010000127.1:0-9308 GCA_048884925.1 Candidatus Thorarchaeota archaeon | reverse complement strand
ATAACTTATCGAGCAGTAGGGGCACTTGATACGCCCTGGTAGGACATCATCCAAGCTCACAGCTTCCCTCGACTGCACGTCACATCTGAACTCCTTTCCACAATTCTGACAGGTTAGAAATACATCATTTGCAGTCATCGATTCGGGATATACATAGACTGCCTGACAGTGCGGACATTTCACGCCGCTATAAACAGGAGGCAATACCTCAAAGAGCCACTGATTGGAGAGAGCAGCTTTCCCGATGGACTCTAGGATGTTTCTTGAGGGCATCTCAATAGGGCTGTACATTGAGGCATAGGGAAGAATCCAGACAATACCCTCCTCAGTGTCAGAGTCATGGTCCACAATCACATTAAGTATCCCCAAATGTTCCCCCCGTTGAAACTCAAACGTGAAGAACCCGACCGTCCTTGATTCAACCCTCCAAGTTCGATTCCATGAGAGTTTGGGTTTGTTCAACAGCATCTCGATTAGATCATCTATGGCCTTGGCTTTAAGCCTGATTTTGGTCAAGATAATGAACCTTCAAGGGAAATTGGCATATCTCCTGATTTATACTATTGCTGAAAGCTAGTTTTTCAATCCAAATATGAATCCAATTAACAGCTTTGGATTTCGCAACCGTTATACTCTTGTCTTAAGCCACTATTGCAGACCTCAGAGGAGGATTACGGATGGTTTTCGAAGAACATGGAACGGATGAAAGAAAAGTAGTAGAAAAGCTGAATTCGTTTCTTGAAGAGGATACCGCCTACCTCTCTGGACATCCGATAGCTTCAATGTCGACTATTCCCCATCGACTTGGAGCCGAGGTGTTCTGTAAGACCATGGATAGAAGCGCGGCACGGCTTCATACAGTCAAGGGATCGGCAAGGGTGGAACAAGAGGTCATTGAAATGATGGCTGATCTTCTGCATCTCAAAGTGCCATATGGAACTACATCATCTGGTGGAACAGAATCCAATATCCTTGCAATGCTGGCAATGCGTGAAACTAGGAAGAATATCAGGAAGCCCGAAATCATTGTTCCAAAGACAGTTCATTCATCGATTGACAAATCGGCGTGGATTCTCGGTATCAAACTCATCAAAACGGGCATAGATAGGCAATACAAGGCAAGCACTCGTCAGATTGAGAAGAGGATATCGAAAAACACAGTAGGTATCATCGCAACTGCGGGGACTACATATCTTGGACAAATAGACCCAATTGACGAGATTGGCAAGGTTGCTGATGAAAATAAAATCCCATTACATGTCGATGCAGCATTTGGTGGATTTGTGATTCCATTTTTGAATGACCTTGGATTGGGGAATCATTCCTTTGACTTCAAGGTCCGAGGAGTCACCAGTATCAGCATCGATCCTCACAAGATGGGTCTTGCACCAATTCCAGCAGGTTGCCTCATCTTTCGGTCTAAACGTAATCTCAATGCTATCACAAGTAAGACACTTTATCTTCCCGGAGCCAGTTCTAGACAGTCATCCATTTTGGGAACAAGACCAGCAGCATCCATCTTCGCAACATGGGCTATAATGAAGCATCTTGGTAGGTCAGGATATAGAGAGATTGTGGCAGGATGTATGGAACGGACTCAGCTAGGAAAGGAGCGGGTTGAGGGGAATCCACTACTAGAACTTGTAATAGATCCTGTGATGAATATCCTTGCTATTAATAGTAGAGAAGTCCCCCTGAAAACGATAGTTACAGAAATGGAAAGACGCGGGTGGCGAATGGCAACATCTCCACTGCCCCCATCCCTGAGGCTGGTCATTATGCCGCATGTCACTACAGGAGCTATGAACGCGTTCTTCAATGACCTCAATCAAGTTTCTACGACTATTCCCGCTGACTAAGCAGATGGACTAAGCTGATCCTTCAGTGACAGAATCTCATCCTCAAGGTCGTTCATACGTTTTGTCAGCTCCATCATTGTGTGGAGCAACATGGAAATGAGATAGCCATAGTTGACAGAATAGCCCTTTGTTCTCTCGATGATGTTGGACTCTTCTAACCGTCTCGCAACATTCGTTATAGACTGCTTTGAAACCTCTCGTTCCTTCACGATATTATCCACAGCTTGCCGGACATCCCCTGGTTCAATTGGTTTCCCTTTCAAAGGAGCGAGAAGGGTGTGAAGCATGACGAGACCGGCATTCATTCGTGGATTCATTAGTTTGGCAAATGTTCGATTTAGTTCCGCCTTCAACTTGATGTGCCCCTGTAGTGTTGATGACTGTCTGCAGTAAACGCTCGGCTTGAGAAAAACCTTCTTGCTTATCCAGAACTCCTGCTACAGGTATGAATCGCAGAGAAAGACTTGCCAGCGTGTACTGCGCAATTTTTCCTTCTCATCCCCTAGCAAGCAGTCTTCAAAACAGTGAAAAGAAGGAAATTTCCTGAAAACCGCTAGTGGCTTTGAATTGAATAATGAAATAGACCGAGTAGTCTTTGTGTCAGTCATTCATACTGATACAGAGAGCGTGGAACGTGCAAAAAAAGCGGTTAAAGAAGTCCAACCAGATGTTGTCGCCGTTGAGCTGGACCACCAGAGATACCAACAGCTCATAAACCCTGACAAGACTATGGAAAATCGGGAACCAGTATCGACTGGCGATGCTGCTCAAGATCTAATCCAGCACATGGCAATTCTTGAGAAAAGCCTAGGGGAGTTGACGGGTTCCAATGTTGGGGAGGAAATGCTTGCAGCAATTCAAGAGGGCCGCAAAATTGGTGCAAAGATAGCTCTAGTGGACAGGCCAATTCAGCTAACAATGCAGGCAATCACAAGAGTGCCCCTTGATGAAATATACCGTCTGATGGGTGTCGTTCCAGATGCACAAAGGGACATTCAAGATGGTGATGCCAGAGATATTTTAGGACTGCTTAAGGAGGAGGGGGCAGTTGAGAATCTGATGAAAGATTTCAATTCAGAATATCCTGGCCTTGCAGATGCATTGATACACCAGAGAGACCTCTATGTGGCAAACGCTCTCAGAAGCATTATGAAAGATGTACCTGGAAAGATATTAGCAGTCCTAGGTGCGGGGCATATTGAGGGTGTCCGAAAGACTCTCGTAGACCTACTTGAATCCGAGGCTGCTTCCTAGAAATCAAGAGCTTCCACGAGCGCATCAATACCCTCACCAGTTTTTGAACTGACTTTATAGACGGGTATTCTTGCATCTACTTCTCGAACATCAGTTTCCAAGGCTCCAATATCAAATCCTATGGCATCTGCAAGGTCAATCTTGTTGATAACCACCATATCGGCTCGTTTTATTGTAAGTGGGTGTTTCTTCACCATGTAGGGACCCTCTGTCACACTTACAACGACTATCTTCTTGTCAACCCCAAGAGAGTAACCAGCTGGACATATGAGGTTGCCAACATTCTCTATGAAAATGAGCTGATATTGAGATAACTCTATGTCCTTCAAAGCAACTTGGAGCATCCGTGCGTCCAAGTGACATGCAGTACCTGTGTTTATCTGGACCGTATCGACTCCGTGTGAAGCCACACGATCTGCATCTATTGTTGTAGCGAGGTCACCAGCCACCATCAGGATTCGGTATTTTTCACGCAGCTTCTCACAGAGAGCTTCTATGAGTTGGGTCTTGCCAGTACCTACCGAACCCATAATGTCAATTGCTCGAATTCCACTTTGTGTGAACAGCTCAGCATTATGGGCAGCGGCCTCTTCATTTGCACCGAAGAGGTCCTTTCCTATATCTATCGTTATAGTGCGGTCTGTCATTTCCTCTCCCCTTAATGGGCAAGCTCTTGAAATTCTGAAGCGGGATAAAGGTATTGACCAATAATCGGTCGAATCACTAATTTCTCCAAGACTAGGGCAACAGAAGCCCACAGGAATGCCTGAAGCATGTCAATTGTAGCATAGAGAATTGTAATTTCGATAGATTCGGTGACAGCTGCAAAAACAGTCACGCTTGGTATGAAGCCACCAATTACCCCTCCTCCAAGAATGACCAGCATAATGTAAAGCAGACTATCCCGATCCGTTTTGATGTGGATCGCAAAACCAGTTCCAATCCCTAGACAGATGTTACCAATCATTGGAAGTAATGGGGGCTCGCCACCAGCAATTGCCCCTCCAAAGCCAACAACTGCACCAACCAGTGCGCCTCCTGGCAGACCGCCAATGACTCCACCGAACTCAGAGAAGAGAAAGCCTGGCGTCAAATCAAGCAAGCCGGGTATCACTGGTATACGAACAAACATCCGAACAACGATACCCATCGCCGCCAGCATGGACAGAGTGGTTAATGCGACTGTGTTCTTCTGCAGTGGAGTTGTGCGCATATATCCAAACCTCAGAACAACCTGTTTCAAGTAAGCGGGTCCGCCCATGGTTCCAACAAGAATCTTCTGGTTTCATTGTACCATCGGTCAAGACGGGCAAGTATTTCGCCTCTTACGGTTTCTGTGGAAATTGCTCTATACACATAGTAATACCCCCCACGTTCGAAGGTCTGTTCATCCATTTCTACCAGCCCCTTGTCCTTTAGACTAGCCAATACACGCTGAACAGTGCTACGGTCTCTATCAATGCGGGTCGCAATCTCCTTGACTGTCTTTGGACCCGATATTAATGAGAAATATACATCAATCTCTGTATTCCTCAATCCGAAGGCACAGCATAAAAGATCTGATGGCTTTTCGAAGCTCTTACTGAATAAATCTGCTAGGATTGCATTGGAGCTCATCTGAATCATTCACTCTTGAGATTACATATGTACATAAGGGTTGTGCAATGTCTTGCACAATCGCTCATATTGAAGTCAGTCATAATACTTTGGTTCAAAAGACTCATGTTCCACATAATTCTTGGAGCTGACAGACAATGGACTTCAGGTCAATGAGGGAAGATCGGAACTCAGACCCATGGAGAAGCAACGAGCAAGAACCACGACTTCTTCAGCCAATTAATTTGGCCCCGCTCAAGGGAATCATTGAATCAGATCCTGTGAGGTCACGGGTGCTAAGAGTATTGATTGAGGATGGGACTTGGGTGACCACTGCAGACCTACTTCGAGCTGCCAGACAGGAAAGGGCGATTGTAGGGGCAGTCACAATAGGCACAATCTTGAAGGGTATGAACGATCTTGTCAGCTCGAAACTAATTCTTAGTCGAACATCCCTATCCTCAGGAATCGATTGGGCTGAATGGAGAATAAATCCAGATTGGTTAAGGCCCACTAGGAAGCTGCTGCAAATGCTTAACCGACCTAAGTTTGAGAGAGCACTCCGAAAAGCCCCGGTGGAGGAAAGACAGTCAAGCTTGGATGAGTTTGATGGTGATTCTACTCAATAATGAGTAACGTATGCTGTGTGAGTAGACTTATTAGGCGTCCATGAAGCTTAGGCATATGCGGGAAAAAGAGAACCAAGAATTGGCGACAAAGATGGAGCAGTCAGAGAAGGACAATGATCAGGACGTAGACTGGGAGCTCTCAGAGGTTTCGCAATCTGCTGAGAGAACAAAGAAGATTGCAGCTGCTGCAATTCTGGCATCGCTCTCGGTGGCGGTATCTCCCGTTGCCTCCTTCGTACCCCGAGTACCAACTTTTGGCATAGCTGTATTCGATCCCATATCACTTTTCTGGGTAATTGCATTCCTGCTTGGGGGAATTTGGGTTGGTCTCTTCAGCATGACTGCAGGAGGAATTATGCTAAACTTCTTTGACCCATTTCCCATCATAGGGCCCATGCTCAAATTCTTGGCCACAGCACCCATGGTAATCCTCCCATGGCTGGCTGTTCATAGAAATGGGAAGCATGAGGAGAGGAACATCCTTAGATTGAGCTCACGTCTCAGCGGTGCTGTTGAAAAAGGGCTAACTGGGGGTTCAGCTCTTTCAAAAGCGCGTCTTTATGCAGCTTTGATGCTTCTTGCTTTCTTCGTCAGGCTAATCATGATGATTCCTTTGAATCTGGTAGTAGTCCCATTCATCTGGGGCGTAAGCGACCCCATTTTCATAATCTCTTACACTGTTGTACTCAACACAGTCCAGAGCTTTTGGGATGCCTTTCTACCATTCATAGTGATTCATCGCACCCAAGTGTTCAAGAACCATGGCATGTGGTAACTAGTCCCAAGGGAGAACCCGTGGCGCGGAGGGGACCCTAGAAATCGCTATATGCGGTATTCCGTAGAATAGTTAGACCAGCCACCATAGGATGATGCACAATGCGGCGTTGTGAGTTCTGTGACAGTCCCGTCCCAGCTGATGCTACCATCTGCCCAGTATGCAAGGAAGAGATTGCTGAAGAAACCCTTGAGAGAATCCTCCCTCTACTAAAAAGACCTGATGCTCCAGACGTCAGGGAAATGGGTGTCAAGGATAGACTATGGGGAGTGCTTAGACGCCCTGCTGCAGCTTATCGGGACATAGGTAGAAGGCCAGATGCCGCAGGGCCTATGCTTATTATAATCGCAAACGCACTTGTCCTGTTTGGCTTCTTCCTGGCAATATCATCCAAGTTCACAGTCACAGTCACAATCAATGCAACATCCGGTCAGACTGCTGACGTGAGCGTTCTGAGTAGCATATATGGGCCACAAGTCATCCTAGCCGGACTTGCCACAATTCTGCCTTACATGATGCTCGGCATGTTCTATCTGATTGTTGGAGGGGCGTTTGCTCATCTTGCATTCAAGATAACAGGGGGCACTGGGGGGAAACAGAAATCAGTGGCAATTGTAGGATACAGCATGCTTCCAGTAGTACTTATTCGAATCGCCGCGGTCTTTGTCATTCTATCGAGCTTGCCTGCTTTCGATGCGAATCTGGCATCTCAGTATGGATTGATAATCGATCAGATTTATCAATCTCCTAGTTGGCTAACCATTGACTTAATGACCGTAGGAGCCTTCTTCTGGACAGGATTCTTACTCATATTTGGAATACGCGAGGCACATGACACCTCTACAATGTGGGCAGCATTTGTTTCTCTTGCCTGTATGATAGTTTTGATTTGGACATTCTGGCAGGTCCATTAAAGCGGTATCCCATAAAGCGGGATGATTACAAAGGCAATGAGCCCTACAAGAGCACCAATCTTATCTAGTGTACTACCTATCATTAGACGCTTCTTGTCATCAGGACCTGTGAGTGGTGCAATTGCGGCACCCAAAACTACAGCTGAACCAAGTATGAATAGGAGCCAGAGATCCCAGCTGGCGAAGTTCAAAACCCAGACAAGGGAATAACATGCCACGCCGATCAGATTGAGTATTGCAGCGACTCCGGCTGCTGCGTTGTATCCATATACTCGAGCGATAGTCCTGACGTCGCGAATCCTATCCCCTTCAACATCCTCAGCACCCTTGATTGTTTCGCGTGCTTGGAGGATCATGAAAGCGGTGAAAAAGAATAGCCAAGATGGGACAGGAATAGTATAGCTTAGAGTCCGTTCAGCATAGGCAAAGGACCCGTATAGAACACCGAATGCAAAAGAAAATGCAACCATGAAATTGCCAGCCAACCCCCATGTCTTGACCTTCGCGGCGTATGCGTATCCAATCGCTATGAAGGACGCAACGATGACTGCGCTCCATAGACCCGTTAAGAAACCAAAGAACAGGCCTATCGCACTAAGAATGACCACATAGACCCAAGCCTGCTTGACGGTCATACGACCACTTGGAAGAGCACGATGGGGGCGATTTATCTTATCTATCTCAATATCATAGATATCATTCACCACATTTGAACCCGCAGCGACTGTGAAGTAGGTGATGTATGCAAAGGCAAGGACAAAGAGATTATCGAACAAGTCTAGGATAGGATCCTGCCTGTAGCCCATCAGAAATCCAGCTATGACAGTGAGCGACCCTATGAAGCAGTTCTGTGGTCTTATGATGGAGAGAAATGCAACAGGGTCAATCTTTCCTCTAGTGCGTGATGGTTCTGGCTCTGTCTGGTCTTCAGTCATTTTCCAATCCATCCACAGGTTGGTTCGGTGGCTCACCTGTGATTAAAGACTTCCGCTGAATCCAATCTCGACCCAATCACTCATATGACTGAATGTTGTTGACGACCATGCCAGCCCGTCACCTAGAGCATACTAGAGTGGAGGATTGACTTCCCTGGCAGATATCAGATTTGGACCTGCAGGATATCCTGTTGCCGCTAAGGGAAGATTATCGCACGTGTTCTCGATTTTGAAAGATGCAGAGCTCAACGCGTTGGAATATGCGGCTGTGTATGGACTACGAATGGGCCTTGGAAAAGCGGAGATGATCGGCAAACATGCTAGAGAGTCGGGAATAGCTATGAGTATGCATGCTGCATATTATATCAGCTTGGCATCAAATAAGCAAGATGTACGTGAGAGGTCAAAGGGCAGGCTGGTGAAAGCTCTTCAGTTTGCGCCTCTTTTACATGTCAAGAGAATTGTGTTCCATGCTGGCGGCTACAGTGGGCTATCTCAGGAGGAGGCATATGCGGTGGTTAGAGATGCCATTGAAGAGATTTGGGAGAGGTCGGGAAGTCTAGGAGAGGGAGCAATTCTCATGGCTGAAACCGCAGGTAAGAAGGGTGCTTTTGGATCGGTTGATGAGCTGATCAGATTATGCCAAGATGTTGATGGTTGCCTTCCGGCAATCGATTGGGCTCATTTGTACGCTCGGAGCGAAGGAAAGATTAACGATAGGAATAGCTACCTCGACATAATCAACAGATTCGAGAGTGAGCTTGGAAATCGATTTGTCGACAACATGCATTTCCATGTCAGTGGAATCACATTTACAAAGAGGGGTGAAACGTCGCATAAGCCAATGGGCGGGAAATGGGGTCCTGATATTCTCCCATTGATACAGATTGTGAAAGAAGTGGGCTATACCCCCACGTTCATATCGGAAGCACCCAACTCTCTTGAAGGTGCTCTGTACACAAAATATCTCTTTGAATCTCTGGAGTAACATGTCAATGACAGACTACGCGTTTGTTCTGGGTAAGAATTGGCTCCTTAGTCTAGCTGAGCTAGTGGTCTATGTCAGAGATAGAGGTCTTGCTGAGGGAGTGAAGGACTACTCTAGGACAGCTGCTATCGTGGATATTGAGGAGAAGATAGATGACGAACAGCTACTCGAAATCCAGAGCGCACTTGGCGGTTGCTTCAAGGTAGGACGAGTTGTATCTGCCTATGACCGATCCATTGTGGAAGGAGCTTTCCCTACAAGAGGAAAGGTAAGCAAACAGGATCGAAGAGTGCTTCAAGAAGCCCCGTGGGTTGGTCGTATCTGGAATAAAATGAGAGGTGGCAAGGTCAAATTTGGA
>JBHLQK010000126.1:0-9332 GCA_048884925.1 Candidatus Thorarchaeota archaeon | reverse complement strand
GGGAAGTATAATTCTACAGAGAAAGTTGTCAAGACGGTCGCAAAGCTTGCAGGTCAGAAACCGTCTGATGCAAAGCGTGTCATTGAACATTCTCTAGTATTCAATCAACTTGATGGATTCTATATTCCCGTATATTATGTGAAAGTAGCAGCTGGTGATAAGACGAAAACATTACGCATTAATGGGATCGATGGCGCTGTATCCCTTGCTGTCTAATCTTCAGGCTCTCCCCACCCGCCTCCACCTGGTGTTTCAATTCGGATGATGGCTCCTTCGGGAGCTGTCACCGTGGTTTTCGCCTCTAGCTGGTGGATTTGACCATTATACAATATACTATTTCTACCTGAAACGCCAGCCTCTCCTCCCTGCAAACCCCAGGGTCTACTATACCGTCTCTCAGATTGTATTGAAACTGTGCATCCATCGGAAATGAGCTCTATTTCCCTGATGATTCCATCTCCTCCATGCCACTCACCTTTGCCTCCAGTTCCCTGTCTGATTGCATATTGCCGCACCCGAAGTGGGTATGAGATCTCAAGGGCCTCAATAGGTGTGTTCAAGGTATTTGTCATATGGGTGTGAATCCCACTCAATCCATGTCTTCCTTGCATGGCTCCGACTCCCCCTCCAATGGTTTCATAGAATGAAAATTGTGTGTTTGAGCGGCTGTCCATACCTCCTATTGCGACATTATTCATCGTCCCTTGGCTAGCAGCTGGAACTCTATCAGGAGCGATAGATGCCAGTGCACCAAGAATAGTGTCGACAATTCTCTGAGAGGTTTCCACATTTCCAGCTGAAACTGCCGCCGGGTGTTTGGGATTGAGAAGTGAGCCTTCAGGAACATTGACATTCAATTTGCTCCAGCATCCTTCATTTGTTGGAATATCAGTACCAAAAAGTGCAATGAATACATAATAGACCGATGAGAGAGTTGACGCAAGTGGGCAGTTGATGTTGCCTTCAACTTGATCAGCGGTTCCTGTGAAATCAATTTTAGCCTCTCTTTTTCCTATGCTAATTCCCACAGAAATTGGCACATCCCAGTTGCCAGCCCCGTCACTGTCCATGTAATCAGTGAACTCTGACTGGAAACCTCTGTATTTCGAGAGCCTCCCTTCCATTATTTCCCCTGTGTAGTCGATGAACTCTTTGAAAGTACGAGTGATTGTATTCCATCCATTTTCTCTTGCGACTGAATGAAGTCTACCAATGCCTACAGTATTGGCTGCAATCTGTGCACTCAGGTCTCCCAGTCTTTCATCTGGAGTCCTCGTTTCAGTTAAAAGATCCGAGAGGGAATTAGTGTCCAACTTGCTTTTTTGTACGACAATTCGAGGTTTGATTATCACACCTTCTTCCTCGATGGTCACTGAGAGGCCTGGCATAGATCCGGGACTGGTACCTCCCACATCAGCATGGTGTGCTCTGTTGGCCACAAATGCGACTCTTTCATCGCGCTCATATACTGGAGCTACTAGTGTTAGGTCTGGCAAATGAGATCCGCCTGAGAAGGGATCATTTAGCAACGCCATTGTGCCCTCGATCAAGTGATCTCCCACATTCTCAATACATGCCCTTACAGATAGGGGCATAGCACCGAGATGTACTGGGATGTCCTTCGATTGTGCCACTAACTTGCCATCAGCATCAAAGAGAGCGCAACTGCAATCACGGCGTTCTTTGATATTAGGACTGAACGCAGTCTTTCTTAAGGCCACACTCATCTCTCTGGACACAGAAACAAGGGCATTCTTGAGAACTTCAAAAGATACTGGATCTTCTATCATTCTCATGCCCTCCTTAGCCATAAAGATCCCTCCCTCTCTTGTTTTCCTATCCATTTTGGAGCGACGTATATAGTTGTGTCAAGCTGCTCGATAACTGCAGGACCCGATACTGTTTGTCCCTGACCAAGATCTTCTCGCCGGAAGATGTCCGCTTGGACACTCTTGCCACTATCCGCAATCACGTTTCTGACTGCAACTGGATTGCCATCTATTTGGCCATGTGGACCAGAAGTTTTCCATTTTACCTGCGGATAGCTTGCAGTTACCCTAACAGTCACCCACTGAACCTCTCTCCCCTTCAATCGGTAACCATAGAGTGTTTCATGCTCAGTTTCAAACCTCTCTATTGAAGCACGAACGAGATCTTCAGCGTTGGATGAAATTGGAATGTTGAGTTCATGGGATTGTCCTTTATATCTCATGTCGAGTGACCATTGAAGTGCAATGCCGTCCTGATGTGCTCCCTGCTCAAGCAGCTGGCTATGAGCATCTTCAGATAATTCCTCTAGAATCTCTTTGATTGTCTTTCTGGTAGCATCATTGCCTGATGCCATAACTGTTCTCATCACATCCACGCGAAGGTCTGCACAGATGAGACCCAGAGCAGATGTGATGCCTGGGTTCGGCGGAACTAGTATCTCATGTATGCCTAGAGCTGAAGCAATATCGACAGCCTGTGTGGGACCGGCCCCTCCAAATGGGACTAGGACAAAATCACGGGGGTCTCTTCCTCGTTCAACAGTTACTTCTCTAATCGCTTGCACCATGTTGTTTGTGGAGATTCTGACCATCCCTAGAGCAGTTTCATCAATTGACAAATCAAGCTGATTTGCGATGATGCTGACTGCATCCATCGCCTTGTTCAAACATAGTTTGATTCTTCCACCTACAAAGAAGTCTGGATTAAGTCGGCCCAAAATCAGATTGGCGTCGGTTATTGTAGCTGAGGTGCCTCCTTTTGCATAAGAAGCAGGGCCTGGATCTGCTCCAGCGCTCTGCGGTCCAACATGCAGTATTCCTGCACCATCAATCCAAGCGATGCTCCCGCCTCCAGCCCCGATTGTCTTCACATCCACTGATGGTACGCGTACCGGAAGTCCCCCGACTTCGTTATCGGGCCGCACAATCACTTTTTCTGAAACCGCACTAATATCGCAAGATGTTCCACCCATATCAAGAGTTATCGCTCGATTTACTCCTGCCAATTTGGCAATCTCCCAACCTCCGATCACTCCGCCAGCCAAGCCAGAGATTGCTAATCCTATTGCTCTTCCAGGGGCACGAGAACAGAGCACTGTGCCCCCGTTTGACTGCATCACAGTCAACTTTGCTTTTGGACAGATCGTCCTGAGTGAAGCATCAAGCCTGTCAAGATAATCAAGGACAAGCGGACCCAGATACGCTTCGAGCACAGTAGTGGATGTACGTTCATACTCGCGAAACTCAGGGAGAACCTTTGATGAAGCGACTACATACACACTTGGAATCTTTCCTAACGCCTTCAACAGAGCGTCTTCATGAACTGAGTTTGCATATGAGAAGAGTAGCGATATGGCAACCGCCTCTGGCTCACAGCTCTCTACTAGTGACTTAATCCTCTGAATCTCCTTATTCTCCAATTCAATAATTGGCCTTCCTTCACTGTCAAGACGTTCTATCACGCCAATCCGGTTCTTCCGGTTAACAAGTGGCTTGGGTTTCGCAGCAGTGAAGTCATAGATCTCTTCTCTATTTTGCCTCGCAATCTCTAGAACATCCTCCAATCCACTTGTCGTAAGTAGAAGAACATCTGCTCCCTTTCGTTGTAGAAGAGCATTTGTTGCGACAGTTGTCCCGTGCACAACAAGAGTCACTTCATACAGGTCAATGGCGGTGTCTGATAGAATCTCTGAGATTCCCCTGACAACTGCTACTTCCTGTGAACTTGGAGTTGATGGGACCTTGTGAACGTAACTTTGGCCAGTTATTGTGTTGGATATTATTATGTCAGTAAATGTACCACCAACATCGACCCCTATTGCTATCATTATACAGCTGGATGCTAGGAGTGAGATATGAACGCTTGGGACCAGTCAGTCATATGGCAGGCCAGTAATAGTAAACAGAATTGTGAATGGATTGGAATTCGAACTGCTTGTAGAGGTTCATAGCCGGCATGTTCAAGATATCCATCTCAAGTGCAACTCTCCTAAATCCCTGTTTTCTGATGGCATTAATTCCTTTCGTGAGAAGCGTCCGAGCGATACCCTTGCCCCTATGATTTGGATGAACACCTATTGGTCCCACAAACGGTCTTCCATCCTCCTCTCTCACCACCATGAATCCCACTACTTGGTTCTTCTCAAACACGCAAATGCTCGCTTCATCTATGAATTGTCGGGACCTACTGAACCAATAGTTGAACGCATCAATCTGCTGGTCCTTCGTCAGTGAAAGAAATAGACCATTTTTGCTTTCAAGAAATGAATCGAAGAATGGCCCCATGAGATCATCATTACTGATCTCAGAGATGCGTTGTACTGTGAGGTTACCAAGCTCCTGCAACTCTGGAAGATCATCAGTGACAGCGGCTTCCATATAGGTTTCTTCGGATGCATATCGAAATCCCTCTTCTCTATACCAGTCCTCGTATTTCCGTAGAAGAGGTCTGACTCTGCTTGTGATTTTATTGAATTGTACCTCTAGTCTCTCCCTTCCCATATTCTTCGTAGCTTTCTTTGCCTCTCGAATCAGTTTCCTAGCTACAATTCCATAGTTGTCGCTTGGTACAACTTCAGGATGCCATTCGCCAATAAAGACCATTCTCGCGTATCTTGTGTGAAGACTTAACCAACCTAGCATTTCCTCCGACTTATCTGATCTGCACAGAATTACTTTCAGATTATCATCATCCGCTGCGGAGTCAAGTGCGTTCCTGATTTTATCGACTGATAGGTCTGCGTTTTTCCTTTCTGATACCTGTCTGGCTTGGAATGCCACTCTTGCCAAAGCCTCGGTATCAACATCTCTCATCGAGTATATCATTGTACGCAATGGTCTTGCCCTTCTTGCTGGAAATGAATGCTCTATGCCAAGCTGATAAGGATTTTCCCCTGATTTGCTTCCTCTTGGCAATGATTTATTGGTGAACTACCAATCACTTTTCTGTCCCGAGGAAAATGCGATGTGTCCAGAATACTCCGAGGTACTCGTCAGATACGGAGAAATTGGCATTAAATCCAGGCAGACGAGAAAACGGATGGAAGACCTGCTCATCAGTCATCTCAAATCTGCCTTGAAAGAAGCCGATGTCAAGTTTTACAAAATACGCAGGGAGTATGGACGGATATTCATTGTCACAGAGATGACTGAAGAAGCTAGTAACATAGCCTCAATCATATTCGGAGTTGTTTCTGTATCTCCTGTGGTCGTTATAGATGCTGGTCTGGACGCTATTCTAGAAACAGGGCTTGAACTCGCACGTAGGAGATTCAAACAGAAACAATCATTTGCGGTGGGATGTAGGCGGGTTGGAACTCATGATTTTTCGAGCCAAGATGTTAGAGAAAAGCTTGGTGCCGCAATTCTAAAAGGTATTCCCGAGATGGACCTTTCTGTAAATCTTACGTCACCGCAACAGTCGATTTATGTTGAGGTTCGAAATCAAAATGCTTACCTTTTCACAGATACCATAGAGGGTGTGGGAGGAATGCCAACTGGCTCGCAGGGCAAAGTGGTATGTACACTCTCAAGTGGCTTGGACTCTCCTATTGCCGCATTCAAGGTCATGAAGCGTGGATGTATTCCTGTGTTTGTCAACTTTGATAACACTCCCTATGCAAATGATGACTGCCGCGCTATTGTCACTGAACAGGCACAGTTGCTAGCCAATTATATCCACAATTTTGAAGTCAAGCTCTACATCATCCCCCATGGAGCGGACCTTAGCGAGGCTGAAACTCACGGTCCTTCAAAAATGACCTGTCTTTTCTGCAAGAGGAATATGCTCCGTATGGCACGAGAGATAGCAATCGCGGAATGTGCAGATGCAATTGTCACAGGTGAGATAATTGGGGAACAGGCCTCTCAGACCACAATGAATCTAAGAGCGATCAATACAGCTGTCTGTGATTTTCCTATATTGAGACCATGTGCTGGAGATGACAAATCAGACATTGAGGCCTTAGCGCATAAGATTGGTACTTATAGATTCGCAGAGGCAGGTCTTTCATGTTGCACACTTGCTCCTAAGTATCCGGTAACGAGAGGGAACGTGAGTGATATCCAACAAGCGGAAGAAGACATGGATCTGGGCATCTTAAAGAAGCAGGTGGATCAAGCACACATTATTACACTCAGAAGAGGTTAGGCGCGCTTTAGTTTCCTCCAGATAGAGAGCTCAACAACGAGAGAGGAGCCCTCTTAGGCCTCTAAAGCCATCATGGGGAACTGTAAGAGATTTTAAATAGCGTCCAGTTACGAAAGTCTGTCAAGTTGTGTGCCTGATAAGCGGAGAGAGAAGTCTTGCCAAGATCGAGAAAGGATAGGATAATTCCAGTAGCCCCTATTGACAGATTAATCAGAAGGGCTGGTGCTGGACGCGTCAGTGACAAGGGTGCTGAGAGGTTGGCTCAAATTCTTGAGGAGATTGGAGAGAATCTGGCAAAGCGTGCTTTTGAACTCACTGAGCATGCAGGTCGCAAGACAATTACTGAGAAGGACATGGATCTCGCCTATAAGCAATGGACTCGTGGGTCCTAGTAAGCCGAGATTGAAATATGTGCAGCTAAGATTGGTGTTCTTCAAATAACGAGCACCACCATAAGGAGGGGGTCAAATGAATAAGGGAAAGCAAAGCGTGGAGGATGGAATTGCCCTTCTTTCAATTCATGATGTGAGTCCAGCCTTCGAGGATGACGTCGTTGTTACATACGATATGCTAATCGACCTTGGAATCTCAAATTTCACTCTTCTTGTCACTCCAATGTATGAGCTCAAGAAGTCATACAGCCTTGAGAATAATCCTCTCTTCTCAGAGTTTTTGGCTTCTCTTCAACTAGAGACCTCTCTCCACGGCTACAGTCATTTCACAAAGTCCGGTGCGATGGATGAATTCCAGAAAATGGATCGGGACCGCGTCCTAACCAGAATCAAATCTGGAAAAGCAATGATCTCCAAAAGCATCGGTAAAGAGCCTGTTGGATTTGTACCCCCTCTTTGGAAAGCGCCACGGCGGGTCGCCGGCGCAGCACAGGATGCAAGACTGAAATACTGTGCACTGGGGAATAGTATCCACCGCTTGTCTGACTCATCAGTCCTTACAACAGCAGACCTTCTTATCAGTCAGGGAACGAAGTCAACTTCCTTCACCAATCAACTGGTAGAGGTTGAGCTTGGCGGCCCGGTTCAGATTGGAGTGCATCCGTTGGACCATCGGGAGAACAAGGTCTTTGACTTTCTTACAGACTTGAAAGATCGACTAGATTATCGATTTGTAGGATACAACTCCTATCTCTTCCATGAGTAACGCACAGGCATTTCTAGTAAAAATATCCGCGGATTTCTTCCTAATCGGAGCATTCGCTTATTCTTGACTTTCGAAAAAACGTCAGATGTGATTGAATGAAGAACAGATTGAAACGCCATTGTTTTATGTGCCAGTGTTACTCTTCAACCTGCACGGAGCCACCAGACGCACGTCGGTAATCAAATCCCTGGGTCCTGAGTGAGGATTGACAATGGAGGTCTAAGCCTGTGAGGAGAGGTAGTTTCTTAGCCATAGTCTTGGTTTTGCTATTTGTAGTACCTGTAGATAATGGATATTCGCCACTGGTCAGTCCGTCATCGACCTACAATACAGACGGAGGCAATGGGGATACTCCGTTTGGCTATCTTGCGGAAGAATCCATGAGCGGCTCAGGCGATGCACTCTCTACCTACATATCAGGGATTCTTGAAAACTCGAGTGCATCGCAGATTGACTCGTCTACATCAGCTTTAGGTTCATTGTCAGTTCCGAATGGATATACTGGAACCAGTCTTGATGTAGGCATTGACTCACTCACAATGACAGTTACAGATACCCTGCGAAATCCCAGCCTGGAAACCTGGCACGATGAACGATGGCACGTTGGCAACAGTATAAACTACTACGATGATCTGATTGACGTCCCTGATTCTTGGACACTGGTCAAATCTGTCGGTTATGATGATGAACATCCTCTGCATGGTGACTGGGAACTCAATGACTACTCAGGTGGTTACGCTGGGTCTCGAGGTTGGAGGTTTGAGGCAATTATTGGTGGGAGCGACCCCCTTAATGCGGATGATGCAATCTACTTGAGTCAGTTTGTGCATGCACCGTATCGCGACCTCTATGAAATTCGGGTCAGCTTCTATTACTATGTCACTTCCGCGTCTTACTTGTATGATCAGGTTCATCTATTCTTCAAGCTCGGTGACCTTCCAGAAGAGAAGTTCCATGTGTTCGAATCGGGTGATACAACTGACACGTGGCTTCAAGCGTCAGTCACCTATACAACATCCGAACTCACATCATTGGTGATTCCAAATTCACTGCTCTTTAGTATTGGACTTGGCACAGATGTTTCAGGGACTTTGGGTAGCTATCGAGAAGCCTATGTCTTTGTCGATGAGATTGATATCGAGATGGATGTGAGGCCGCTTCCTGAACAGATTGGACTCAGTGCAAACAACACAGCTGTAGTTGGTTCAATCCCTGGAAACATCTCTACATTTGTACCTGACAATGATGGGCGTGATTGCTGGGATTACACATCAGGTATTGATTTGGATGGCTACAATAACGATGGACGTCCTGAGTGGGGCCTCTGGGGCACGCTTTGGAATACATCAATCCCATATGAGCTGGGGCTGCAATTTCCATTGGATATTCCAAAGGGGGCCATCATCGAGCATGCATATGTTGAGATTGAGTCTGGAGGTGGGTCTGGTTTGGTTCATGGAAGAGTACATGTTTCCAATGAAATGGCGGGCGGGGGGCCTGTAGAATCATTCAGTAGTCACATTGGTGAGCATTTGGAGGATTCATATAGTTGGCTTGCGGCCACTTATGATTGGCAACTTACTTCTTGGACAACTGGCGTCAGGTATGCCACTCCTGACATTGCACCACTTCTGCAGAAGGTAGTGTCTTCAACTGATTGGACCAGCGGTCAATACATCGCTCTAATGTTTAGCTATATGTGGTCAAGCTACTATCAGTATTATAACAACATCAAGGGCTCAACCGGGTATGATGGTGATAATCTGGCTCGTCTATATGTTTCTTACCGGATACCTCTGGAAGAGGACGTAGTCCTTGTTGACAAGGAAGACGCACGTCAGAACCTTCAGAATAAGAAGACTATCACTGTTGATTACACAAAGGTTGCTGCTGATCTCACCGATTATCCGCTGTTGATTGACATAGTCGATACTGATCTTCACTCTGATGTCCTTCCAGGAGGTGAGGACATTGCATTCATGGTGAATGGTCAGTTTGTGGAGCATGAGATTGAATTCTTTGACCGTGACTATAGC
>JBHLQK010000125.1:0-9375 GCA_048884925.1 Candidatus Thorarchaeota archaeon | reverse complement strand
TGTTCGCCAAGCGACCAGTATTCTCCATTCAGTGGAAGATATGTGAAAAGTCGTGCTTTTGACTGGATAAATCGCCCCTCATCGTCAAGAACAGACTCATCTATATGCACTGCAACAACTTCAGCTGTAAACACGTCATGTACTCCAGCGCTTTCAACTTTGATGACCTTACACTCAATATTGATGGGACATTCCTCAATCATCGGTGATTGAACCTTTGTAGCAGGAACAGGTGTGAGGTTGCATTCTTTGAACTTGTCAAAATCACGGCCGGATTTAGTCCCTGCAAACTCGGCAGCATCTATCTGATCAATCGAGGGGATGTTTAGTACAAAGTCACCAGCATTCTTCACCATATCGTAGCTATGTCTCTGAGTCCTGATTCCAGCTACGATTGTAGGCGGCTTACTGCATACATTCGCCACCCAAGATAGTGTGATGATATTCGACTTTTCTTCGCTTGCGACGCTGAGGAGAACAACTGGACAGGGTACCACAGCAGTTGTTGGCTTCAATTCCTTCTTCATGATATTGGAGAGGGTGCTAGGTGCTTAAGAAAATGTCGTGGCGCCAAGTTTAAGATGAACCTCCTACCGGCCAAGCTCACTTATTCGGAGGGTATCTGATAATGGTACGAATACTCATTGCTGATCCTGTTGAAGAGTCTGCTATTGTAAGGATGAAGGACGCAGGACACGAGGTTGTAATCAGAAACAGCGAAACTGATGGTTCTGTTGAGGACCAGATAAAAGGATTCGACTGCATTGTTGTTCGTAGTGCCACAAAAGTGAACAAGAGTGTCATTGATGCGGCTGATAGCCTGAAACTTGTAGTGAGAGCAGGCGTAGGACTAGACAATGTGGACCTTGACGCTGCTAAAGAAAAAGGTGTGAAAGTGCTGAATACCCCTGAAGCGCCAAGTGTTTCAGTGGCAGAGATGGTGATAGCACTCATGTTTGCGCTTGCGCGACAAGTGAGCTTTGCGGACAGTTCAATGAAAGATGAGCGTTGGGAGAAAAAGAAGCTCAAAGGTACTGAACTCTGGCAGAAGACAGTGGGAATCATAGGTTTTGGTAGGATAGGATGTGAGGTTGCGAAGAGAGCAAGAGGGCTTGAGATGAAGGTTCTAGCATATGATGTCGTAGATATTGACCTAGCATGTGTGGAATACGATGCTGAAAGAACGGACACGGAAGATTTGCTCAAACGCTCTGACTACGTCACTCTACACGTACCTCTGGTGCCTGCAACAAAGGGTATGATTAGTGAAAGGGAGCTGAAGATGATGAAAGAAACGGCATTTCTCATCAATACGGCTCGTGGAGGAGTTGTAGACGAACAGGCCCTTCTCAAAGCCCTTGATGAGAACCAGATTGCAGGAGCTGCTCTTGATGTCTTTGAGAAAGAACCACCTACTGATTGGAAGCTTGTAAAGCACCCGAAAGTAGTCGCTACACCACATGTATCATCTTCTACCTCAGAGGCTCAGGATAGAGTCGGGGATTTGACAGCTGAAAAGGTAATTGCGGAGTTCAGATGAGGAGCCATCGTAGTTAGGAACTAAGTTGGGCCCATCGCTACACCTAAAAGCAAATGACAAGGGAGATGCATTGGCTGAAAAGCCGCACCATTTCCTTTGTTTCGGCGGATACGTCCGCAAGGGATGTGGCCCGTAGGGGCTGAACCACAAACAAAGCGAATGAATTACAGCAAAGGATGGTAGTTTCATGCCTACAGCATACAGGTACATGAATGAGAGTTGGATTAAGGAACAGCATGAGCGTTCCGAGATAGTAAAGAGCAGACTGATTGTCTGGCGTAAACAGGGCACTGTTGTAAGATTGGACAGGCCAACAAGACTGGGTCGTGCACGATCGCTTGGCTACAAGGCAAAGCAGGGTTACGTTGTTACCAGAGTCAAGACTGGAAGAGGGCCGAGAGAGAAACCGAGACCACGAATGGGAAGAAAACCAAGAAGCCTGGGTGTGACAAAGTATACACCACAGAAGTCCCGTCGATGGATAGCTGAGGAAAGAGCAGCTCAGAAGTATCCGAACTTGCGTGTTCTCAACTCCTATTGGGTAGGGTCTGACCATAAGTGGGTCTGGCACGAAATCATCATGGTGGATCCAAACCATCCAGTAATCTATAATGACCCAGAGATTAACTGGATTTGTGACCCCGTTCAGAAGGGTAGAGAGAGTCGAGGGCTCACCTCAGCTGGAAAGCGTAGTAGAGGGCTGAGAAGAAAGGGGAGGGGTGCTGAAAAGATTAGACCATCCCTTGGAGCGAAAGGCAATCTCGGCAAATAACTCAAAGGCTCCCAGTGGGGACTCTTGTATGCCATTCATCAACAGAATTGAGGCACGTGCGTATTCAAGGGCCACTGAAATAGTCGAGAGGGTAAAAGAGGCAGTACTAAACCTCTATCCAGAAGATGTGCGAGAGTCTGTAAATATTGCAACTGAGTCAACAGAGAGTCATAGGAATACTGAGATAGTTGTAGTTCATGCATTCATTGATAATAGACGGTTGTGTGAGAGAACATTCACGCGGATTATGGAGAGTCTGTCCGAGGAAGACAGGAAAATCATAGGAAAGACACTCTCCCAAAGGCTGGACGACCAGTGCGTTCTTTTTCTCAGGATTGATAAGCAGGCATCGTTTCTTGGTGAAACAAGACTTGCTAGTGACTCTGATGTGATTAGTGTCAGAGTTCATCTGAGAGAGTATCCGAGGTGTCTTCGCTCAGATGCGGAAGCATTCCTGACTGAGCAGCTGCAGTAACTCCGAGGTGAACTGATGCCGATTGACTTGAATGTGAGGGTTCCAACTTTAGAGAGCTTGGAATCCTTCGCTGAAATGGGAAACAGACTTGGACTAACAGGCTTCGCCACCTTTCTGAAGAGGGAAACGCCCTTCGAGACTCTAGACGGCGGTATGAATCTATTTGTAAGGACGGATTTGCCTGAGAATGGTCTCAGGTCTGCAAAAGGAATTCTAAAGGAGACACGTTCAAAGTCTGCCATAATTGCAGTCCCTCTTCGCGGAGTAGATATGGCAAATTGGGCCGCTGAGGATGAACGGGTAGATCTCTTGACAATTGACGAACCACATAAAGATTTCATCCTTCGAGAGAGCACAGCGAAACTTGCTGCATCCTCAGACACGGCACTTGAGGTCTTAATAGAACCTCTTTTGAGCTCGTTTGGACTGGCAAGGTCCAAAGTTGTCAAAGTCTTCAGAGAGAATGTACAAACCGCTATTGATGCCGGAATGCAGGTTATTCTTTCAAGCGGAGCAAAAGCAGTAATGTCCATGAGATCACCCACCGCAATGCAATATGCTGGATTGTTACTTGGTCTAGACTGGCATTACACAAAGCATGCAGTTCATGAGGGTCCTCAGGACATAATTGATAGAAACAGAAAACGGCTGAGTCCTAACTTTGTAGCACCCGGCGTTGAGATTGTTCAGAAAGGTGAGTTGGAATGAAGAATCGGAGAAGGCGCTATCTTAGGTTTTGTCTGCATAGGGATGGCAGTCCACCCAGTGGGAAACAACTTACCAAAGAGATTAGGAGAAACCTGCTCTCTCTTTATGGAGAGATAGCGGTTGCCGACTCCAGACTCTATCTTAGCGAGTACGATGAAGATAGTGGTGTTGGCATACTTCAATGCAATGCAGCACTATTGGAAAAGGTGATCACGTCTGCGGTTCTAATTGGTTCCATAGAAAAGACACGTGTGTCTTTTGAGCCAAAGAAAACATCAGGTACTCTCAAGGGAATCAGGTCTTGAATCAAGCTCTAGGTCAGAATTAGATTTACTTCCTCTAAGTTGTCATCCAGAATGTATGCACGGCTTACCCAACTGCCTGTCAGTTTTGAGGAAATCAGCCAGACCACTGGATTCAGACGCATATTTTGCAGATCACGAGATGAGGGTTTGGGGGGAGCAGGATGGGAGTGAAAAATGCCCACTAAGTCTGCTTCTCGCTCCTCGGCATCTACAAGAAGCTTGTATTCTGTTTCCGGGTCTATTGAGAAGGATGTTCTTGACTCAGCGATGTTATATACAATCTCGATATGACTGACAACTACCTCATTGTTCTGAACGCGACCGAACAGAAGAGCGGCAGCCTCAAGCGGCAGACTCTGTTCAGCATGGTTATGTAATCTAATCAGATCATTTCCAGAAAGGCGCAGTGTAAGTTGCACCGAGGCTCACCATGTCATTAGAATGGAGGTTTGATGTCTTCGAGAACAATACAGGTTTCTATATCACCCACACCAGTGACCTTTCCCAGTTTTAGCTCGAGAAACTCTCTGAGATTTGATAGGTCGTCTACAGTGACCTTCAGCATTATTCCACATGCGCCATCTAAGAAGTAGGCCTCATCCACTTCACTGAAATGCTGCACTTTCTTCGAGATGACGGTCGCCTCTTTCATCACAGTCTTGACACGAATTATGGCACGAATCTTGCGTCCCATTTTCATTGGATCTAGAATGACGGTGAACTTTTTGATATACCCCTCATCGATGAGTCGCTTTACTCTACGACGTATAGTCACCTCAGTCCTCTCTGCAGCATCAGCGATTTCGCTATATGATCTGCGTCCGTCTTCCTGTAGCATCGATATGATTTTCTCGTCAATGTCATCAAGTGTCATTGGTATTGGGCTCCATATGGACGATGTCAGAGAAGAATGACCGCTATCGTACATATATATTAGCTGTTATGTATGAACTCAAAATCGAAAGCGTTCGAAATCGCCGATTAATGACTCGACACACCTGAATCGGTGGCTGTTTTACAACACTTTGAGTTCATCTTCTAGAATTGTTTCTTCATTTGCTGACATAACAGCGTAGAGCTCTATGTGTTCTAGAAGGGCCGGGGAGCTTCTAATCTTCTTCTCTAGGAGTTCCTGAATCTGGAAGATGCCCGATGCATTAGTCATTATGACTTCAATACGTACGGTCTTCTCCTCTCCTTTGCGAATATTGACCCTCTCAATTGCCATGGCTGATGCTGAATGGATATTCACACTGCCAGCCTCAAATGGAATTCTTGCACGACCCTTTGTCATGTCCAATGCATCTGCGATTCCTACAATGCCAGCTTCCACTGTCAGTGGTGAAGCTGCAATATCATGAGTATATATTGCATGTTGGATGTGTCCTCGTACATGGACCTGCCTATGGGGATCGCTTGGATATACCTTGGCCAGAATCCTATCTAGTATTGGCGTCGCTAAGAACACTGTGAAAATATCATGGTTTGAGCGAGCCACTACCATTCCGATGTCGTGGAGGTAGCAACCGAGAAACACTATTAGCTCCGCGTCTTGAATCGTGCCTGTTTCTTCTTGTACTATCGAAGGTTGAAGACCTTTAACAAGTGCTCTAAAGAGGCGGACTCCATTTTGTGCGACAATCAATGAGTGAGTATGCCCATGATCGGAATACCCCATCCTGTCTATAGCCATACGGTTTGAATCTTCAAGTAGAGTCTGGACTTCTACGTCCTTCTCCAGTTCGTCAAATGCAATGGCGCATAATTCGTTTTTCCCAATCTCCTTGCGCACTCGCGATTTCAGGCTGAATCTTTGTCGTTGGGGTTTTGCCATTTGTCTAGCACCCTCTCTCTTGTTGATTTGCTTCATCTTTATTCTTCCCCTCATTGTGATTTGATTTTAGAGGTGCAACTTGAGTGCCTTTCTATTCGAATATCCCCACTGGGCAATACATTGTAAAGGCCTGAGTGTTCTTATCACGAAATGAAGAACACAAAGTAATCATCTTACTCTCTAGTTCATTCTGGCTGTGTCAATGAATCTATTTCTATGTATGGATTGGTGAGCTTTGTATTAGCATCAATGGGCGACTGAAGTTGGAGTTTCCTCATGAGTGCTTGTTGCTTTGCTTTCTTGTGAATGACGCTGCTGATATGCATAATAGCCAGCTAGTATTAGCAGATAGAGAACGTAGGAAGTCACCTCTAGAAATGATGGGTTCCCATTGTATCCAAACATGGCCTTTAGCAATCCTCCAATCAGACCGTTGTCATGAAATAATGGATAACTACCATCAGGAAGAACTGGAGGATTGATATTCCACACCTCAATAGGTCCAATCAGTAATAGACCAGCCTCTTGCAGTTCATGAATGCCATAGGCAACCATCCCAGCAGCCACTAGGATGAGAATGGCCGATGTCCATTTGAAGAATGATCTTAGGCTTATCCTCAGCGAACCCTGATAGATTCCAAGGCCTAAGATTGCAGCAATTAGCAATCCAATAGTCACTCCTAGGTACACCTGTAGTCCGTCCTGAATGACCAGAGCCATGCTGAACAATACCAACTCCACTCCCTCACGCATCACTAGGGCGAAGCTCAGGAGCGCTACTCCAACACCACTCTGGCTCAGAGATTTTCTCTCAACTGAGTCTTCTATGTCTGAGGACACATTGGGTCCTGCTTTCCACATCCATAAGATCATGGTTGTCAGGAGAAGTGCTGCTATGAGAACAACGAGTCCTTCGAAGGTAGCTAAGATAGGGCCTTCAAGAATGCCCCACACTAGTCCCATGAGAAGTGCAACTCCCACACTGGAAATCAGTGCTACACCTGCCCCACCCAGAACAAATCGCCGCAAATCATCCCTATTTGTCTTGCGCAGATAGGATAGCATGATTGCGATAACTAGAGCAGCCTCGATACCTTCTCGTAATGAAATGATTGTTGGTGCGATTATCATTTTTAGACGCGTCTAACTTATTTACAATAGTTAAATAGACTTCCGATATGTACCATCCTTCTACTTCCGAATTCTTGTGACCACGCCATTAGTGTTTTCTAGAATATATGCTGGCTTTATTCTCAATAAATGACGGTCTGTTCCTCCACCTCCAACCACCTCTTCCATCGACATCACATTGGAGTCGATGAGAGTTTTAGCATCGGGAATTGAAATGGGAGGGGTTCCTCCAACCTCATAACCAGTCAACCTTACTGCGTCTTCAGGCGTTGCTAGAGTTGGAGGAGGAATGCCCAGTGCTTTGCTTACTCTCTTCGAGCTTGCACGGTCTGTCCCCTTTACTATGGCAAGAATCGGTTTCTCCTCAGAGTCAATGAAAACTACAGTCTTGATAAATCGGTCAGGTGGCAAACCAAGCTCTTGCGAGGCTTCTGCAACAGACCGCACTCTACCACTCATTGGCAATATCTCTGCATCGATGCCGTGCTCATCGAGATACCTTTGAAGATTGGTATTATCCATGTAGGATGCCTCCTTGAATCATTTCTAGCTGGGTACTTCTACCCAGATTGGACCTGCATAAGTGATTCGCCCGTTGTTGCCTACAATGCGAATCAGATAGAAATCTGCGCCACCAGTGGTCAATTCAAGGGGGTCTATGGGATTATCACTGTAGTCATTGATGAAGTATTGACCATTTCTCAGCACACAGCTCTCAGTATACGAGGTTCCTGTGATTGGTGTATTGTCAATGTAGGTGACATTAATCACAGGACTACTGATTGGAATCTGGGTGAGAATCTCACCGTTTTTGATTATCTCAATTGTGGCACTCCAATCAGGACCCCAGCTGGGAGTCACTGAGGCTGCGGTATGTTCTGTTACTGCGGGAGCGCCATCTTGGGCTAAGAAAACAGTGATCTCCCGACTGACAAACTCGTCATCGACCACGAGAGTTGAACCATCGCCAACACGTGTGCCATTAATTGAGAAGTCAATGAGAGGACGCCCATGATCCGAGTTTGCGAAAACATACTGACTGTCTAGTCCAGAGAAAATAGACTCACGTGTCAGATTCTGTGCATAGACGGCTACAAGTCCTCCGGGGTAGGGATGCTCGTTACGCGTATGCCACATACTCCATGGACGTTGGTGTCCCACAAACGCAGGAGTGTGGCTGAGGGAGTGTCCTGGGTGACCATCGTGTTGATCACTTGAGGCATACAGTGTCATCCGATAACCCATTCTGAATGCATCCATTATAGAAGAGCCATTCAGGTAGTTTGGCACAGGATCTATGGCACCCATATAGTTCAGAGGATGTTTCTGCTCATAGAGGAAGGTACCATGCACAGAGGTGACCTCTGCAATTTTGACGTATTTAGGATTCATATATGTCCAGTCTTGGATATAAGACAACTGCGTTGTGTGATGAGGCAGAGCTAGTACATTACAACCGGTGGTTTCAATGAAATCATCAAGAGCCGCCCAGAGCGTATCAGGTGTAGGGAGGTTGAGGTATGAGAGAATTGGGTCCTTGATTAATTGGTCGCCACTGAAAATGCATGTATAGTGCCCAGTTACAACATCAGTCCATTCAATCCCTTGGAAAGTGACAAAATGCCCTGATTCGTATGCGGTATTAGTTGCACTCTCAAGGATGTCCACAGACCAGGGAGTCCACATCATGATTTCTCCATGATCAGTGAGTGCCATGAAATCAAGACATGCGACATATCGCCCGTAATAGAATGAATGTGCTGCAGTACCTGTGCCGTCAGATAACTCAGAGTGCATGTGAAGGTCGCCCCAGTAGATTCGCGGGTCCGAGTCCAGTAAATCCCTTACGATTATGGGATTACTATAGTATGTATTCTCTGTCAAAGAGTCCTCTACCAGCAGATAATGAATACCAGGAGTGGCTATTGTGGCTGTGAACACATGCATACCATTGTCTTTGCCATCCCTAATCTCGTAGGCAATATCAGACCCAAAGGTTTGACCTGAGAAGGTATAGGCATCTGGCAGATTTGCGGCTGTTGATAGGATTGGTGCATAGGTCGTCAGATTGTAAGACTCGATTGCAAATTGTACTGTGCCCTTGTAAATGGCGCTCAGTCGTTCGTATGCATCCCAAGCTTCCACTGTAATCTCGAACTCGGAACCAGTATCTGCAACCGAAGGAACATTCACCCATAGCAGTCGAGGTCTGTTGTCAAACATGACTCCAAGGTCAATATAGAATGCAGACCAGACTGTGATTGGAGCTAGGACTATGACGAACATCAAGCTGATTCTAGCCCACCTTGGTAAGTTCTTAGCAAGCATGTTGATTCTATCTGACCAATGCGAGAGGGGCTCCCTGTTTCTTAAGTAGACAGTCCAAGCAACAGAAACGAGTAGATAGCATACATACGGGATTGTGCCATAGAAGAATGCTAGTTTGAGTGGGGACATATAGAGTAGCACATGTGCAGCAAAGGTACTAGTGCCTGTACAAATGGCGAGGACAATCCCGTGTCGTTTCCAGGTTGAGTCCCTAGAGAGAGAGAATAATATGATTCCGATTATCAGACTGATAAAACTGTACCAGAACATGTGAATGGTCGC
>JBHLQK010000124.1:0-9411 GCA_048884925.1 Candidatus Thorarchaeota archaeon | reverse complement strand
CTGATAGAGAAGGCACTAGAAGAGAAGCGAGTTTCGCCTCCAATGCCTCGTATTCCGCATCAGATTTTGTTGTGGCAGTTTTGGCTGCTTCTGCTTCAGCTTTGTAGATTTCAAGCTGACTCTCAGATTCCTTTGCCCTCAATCTAAGTTCTTCAGATTCAGCTCTGATATTATCAAGTTCCTCCGTACGGGCTTTGATTGAGGCTTCCTTCTTCACTATATCTTGCTTGAGAGATTCCACCTTATCGTCGTATTCCTTGAGCTTTCGGCCCATCTCTTCAGTTGCAGCATCTGTAGTCCTAGTTTTATCTACTACAGCTTGAAGTGCCTTGATTTCTCGTTCGAGCTTGGCAATCTCCGCATCCTTCTCAGCTAGACCAGTCTGTAGAGACAATCCATCTTCTTCTAGACTTGACATAAATGACCTGACAATATCTTGTTGTTCAACAATCGTGGTCCTAAGGTCCAGTTCTGATTCTCTCACTCTTTGAGCGAACTCCTTGAATCGCTCCTGAGTCTGCTCGACTATTTTGTCCACAAGATCCCTTTCAAGAGCTGCAAATTCGTTGTCAACAATATCCACGAAAGTGGCTTCGATGAAGCTTTTGAAGAACTTCATTCTAAGTCGTTCGACCATTTCTTCTGATATGCGTGATTTTAGTTCGACAACCTTGCCCCTAAAAGTCAATAACTGTGCCGCAAATACTCCCACTACACCTCTCTGTAATGATGAAATGTCAGAACGAAGATTCTCCAGCTTCCGCAGAAGCGCGTCAAATCCCGCCACGGCCTCTCCAGCATCAAGTGGACTCTCTCGTCCTTCTGGGATCTCCATACCTTCGACAAACTCCAATGCCACGGCTGCAGCTGAAAGCAGGTCATCACTGGAATCAACAGGCATCATGACCGGTTCAGAATCGTCAAGTCCTTGGGCCATGCCTTGTATCTGAACCTCATCTAGTGCCGCTTCTTTTAGCGATTCTTGGAGTTTTGCCTTTTCTTCTTCGGTTAACTTCTCATCAGGAGACATTTCTATCCCTCAGTGGCCGAGCAGATGATATGAACAACATGTTAGGTATAAGGTTTGTGAGAACGTACTCGGAGAACGTATGAAGTTTTCCAGCAGGATTCTCGAGGAAGCCGAGCTGGAGATCAGAACTCACAGAATAGTAGTTTCACGCAAGCCATCAACTCTCTGGAAACGACCATGCTTAAACATAGCACGCTAGGCCATTGTCTTTCTGGAACTGTCCACTCCAAACCCACGAAGACACTTGGTCTTCTGGGAGTGAAACAAGAACACTCTTGTATCCTACGCTGAGGCCCCGTAGAGAGATTCAGTCCTATCTGAGGAGCACAACCAAATCTTACTCATCGTTCTTTCCACCAACTCATATCTGCTTCAGCTCAATGTTTATCTCGACATGACTCATACTGAGATTAGCGAGAACTAATGGATAATGAGGATTTAGAAGATACAGGGACTCCGCTGAATGATCTCAGTTTGGTGAAGGACAGGCTTGTCCAACTTGGCATTGTGCTTGAAATCATTGGACCTGTTCTCATGTATTTGGGAACACCAGCTCGGGGTTATGAGGAGACCTACGTACCACCCTCGCCCACTTACGGAGCCGGCATGATTCTTCTGCTGGCTGGTGTATTTGTACTCCTCATTGGGCTGGCAAGATACGTATCAAAAAGGATGGCGGATTCTGACACTTGGTGGGTCATCAAGTTGGGACCGACAGCAAGACCAAACTAGATGAGAGTTACTGAGCAGACTGTCGTTCGCCGAAGGCATAGCAACGGTATGCTCTATTCACAAACAGAGAGCGAGCTGCCGATGTAGGAGAAACCGAGCAGAATATGGCCTCTTTGAGTAATCGAGGCAGCTATGGCAAACCATCTACGTTTTCCTAGAATTGTGAGAATGTCCTATTCTGTCGTGCTGGTGGAATGAAAGCGCTTATGTGAGCCAGCTGAATCAGCAAGCATCAATGACAGGAGAGTCCTCACCCCTAAGGGGGAAGACAGTAGCAGTATTGGGGTTCAATGCGAGACCAATTGCCTGTTCCGCCAAAAGAGCAGGAGCTCGGGTCATTGTTTCTGATTATTGGGGTGATGAGGATCTCAATGAATGCTCGTCCAAATGGACAGCAATACTGACTCCGCGTCCGGGCGAAAGACAGAGGAAATCCTTGGAAAATCCAGTTCATGTTGATCTGGCTAGGAACCTCTTGGCAGTCATAGAGAATGAGGACATAGACCATGTCTTCGTGGGAAGTGGATTTGATGACAAAACGCAATCTCTCGTGGAATTGGAAAAGAGGATTGGAATCACTGGGAATTCAACGACAGAGATGCAAAGAGCGCGAAATCGTCCAGTCATCAATAGACTGGCTGAGGATCTGGGACTAAATGTCCCAACAAGCTTGGTCGCGATGACGCTCGATGAAGCTTATTCAAAATGCGATGAAATTGGATATCCTTGTCTTATTCGTTCTCCTTCATCTGGCGGTGGAAGTGGTATCTCTCTTATCAAATACCGGAGCCAAGTGGGGGCAGCCTCCTGGAGATTCCAAGCTGACAAAGAATCAACTGAGGCGATTGTCCAGCAGTATATCTCAGGTTTTGATGGGTCGTCATGTGTTCTATCAACAGGAACAAATGCCACTGTTTTGTCTCTTCAGGGCCAGCTAATTGGAATGCCCTCTGCTGGGAGAAACTGCGACTTTGTTTATTCGGGCAATTATATGCCCATGCGATTATCCAAGGAGGTTAGAGATAAGATTCTAGATGCTAGCGTTCTGATGTGTACAGAGCTAGAGCTTCAAGGCACCAATGGAATTGATTTTCTTATTGACAAGGATGAGCGAATATGGTTCCTAGAGGTTAACCCTAGATTTCAAGGCACTCTGGAGATGCTGGAAACAGGCGCTAACATATCAGTGACTGAAATGCATACTGCCGCATGTAATGGAGTTCTCCCATCAGAGGTTCCAGCATTCTTGCCATCATCCAAGCTTGTGATTTTTGCAAGGCAACGTGGGAGAGTTCCTGACTTGGGGCAATTCCCAAACACAGTGGACCGAACCCCGGAGGGCGTTATTGTGAATAGAGGCGACCCGATTTGCACAGTGATCGAAACCTCTACAACTCTATCATATTGTTATGGCAGAGCCCTTGCGGTTTCGAATGCGATACAGAGTGCCCTCTATTGATGAGAGCGCACATCTATATGGCAGGACTGGTTGAGAGCGATTCAGCAAATGTATATCTGGACTCATGCATATTGGAACAGTGTTGAGGAGCCCGAAGGTGTGATCCATGCGCGTATGTCCGAAATGTAACAAATCAAATCTACCCACTAGAAAGTATTGCATACGCTGCGCTGCGTCATTAATCGCACCACCGAAGAAACGGGCCGTGGTTGATGACACTCCCAGTCCTGAGGTTCCTCCAATTGGGCGCGTGACGACTGGTGAAGTTTTGGCTCAACAAGCGACTGAGTCTGCAGCACCGCCTCCGACTACAGAAGATAAATGGGTAAAGCCGAGTGAGGTTTCTCGTGATCGGGTTCGTTCAGGGGCAGGTGCAGGACGGAAGACTGAACTAGAGAAAGCTCGTGAGGCCTTCGCTAGAGCGGAGGATGTCGGAATTGATGAAGATGGGACAGGAATCATAGAAACTCGCATGTTGCGCGCAAGTGAGGTTAGGGAGCTTTTAGAAAGCTCTGAAGCTCCTTCTGGTCCCGAAGTTCCAGCTCCAATGATGATGGAAGGTTCTGAGCCTCTGACACCAGAAGAAATGGAGCTCATGCAGCCAACAATGCCGAAGCCTCAGGCTATTGAAGAACAGATTCTGGGTGCGAAATCTGCTTTCGTCTCGTCACATGAAGAAGCGACGCCTCCACCTGAAAAAACTCTGGATAAAGACGTATCCGCGGGCTTCAGTTCATCAAAATATGAACAAGCTGATGACGAAATCGAGGTAGCAATGCCTGATGCCATACCCGTGGTGACTGCAGAAACTTTGCCGGCTGCGCACACGCCAGCAACAACTCCTCAGCCCTCAAGTCCCGAAGTGGAGATAAAACCAGTTATGGAAGTAGAGGCTGAACTAGATTATGTGACTATTTGCCATAATTGTGGAGAAGCAACCAATATTGATCAATTTGAATATCCAGTTGAGGTCTATAGCGCGATGGGTTCTGCTCGTCTCAAGCAGGCTCGTTTTCTTGTTGTGCAGGGAAAATCAGAACGTGCCAATGAGATTCTAAGGATTGCGAAAAGTCTATTCCAGAAAGCTGGCGATGAAACGGGTCTCAACGAAGCTAAGAAGCTCATCGATTCCCTTGCTAGAGGCGTTTAAGCCTCAAGCCAGATTTGCGTGAACTTATCACGCTCACTCGGAAATCTCTCGGGATCCTTACACATCATCAGGAACTTGCCAGAGTAGCCTCCCTCTTTCAGTTCTCTGAATATTGGTGCAAAATCAATGCCGCCCTCTCCAATAGGCAGATGCTCATCGTATTCTCTTGCTATTACCAATAGCTCCTCATGAGCAACTTCGCGCTGCTGTCTGAGATCTCTAACCTTGCTCACCATTTGTGCTCCATGATTGTCATGTACATTGACTACTGCTATGTGGTCGTAGAATGATTGAATCACATCTAAGGCGCGATTCCTCGTAGCCATTATTTGTCCATGACCAATATCAAGTGCTATCTTCATGTCGGGACACCGATCAAACAGAAGGGTCAGCTCTGTGTAGTAGAGACCAAGTGTTTCAACAGCAAGCTGCATTCCACTTTCCTTTGCTGCGTCACTTAGAAGCGGAACCCACTCTAGAAAGGAATCTATGTCATCATCAGTGTAAAACAGTGTTGATAGTGCAGAATGCGTGGTGACCAGTTCAGCACCAACCTCAGCACCTACGTCGATATAGGGGACTATCTCTCTGGGGAAATCCATAGGCCTCCAACATGGATCACTTGGGAGGTGTAGGGTGGGAGTAATGCCGCAATCCTCCAAAATCCTCCTGGCTTCACGGAAATCAAGGCTATAATTCAAGTCCATCCGAAGGTCGATAAAGGCTGGATTGTGAGTAATCCCTCTCTTCACCTGATCAATGTGTCTGGCGAAAGTTCCTATCTCCATGGAAGACCACACTAACGTTTCCAGGTGGCTGGCTTTTGTTAGTTTTGGTTCGACAGGGTTTAGATTCGTTATGCAATAGAATCAGGCACATTTATTTCTTGGGAAGTCATAGCCCATCAATCTGCGTAAGCGTTATATTGACCAGAATGAAGTCCTCACGCAAATAGGCTTTAATCGTGGAGCGTATCAGACCTGCCGGACAATATTGCATACCTATTCAAATTAGTATTCCTAGGTGAAGGGGCTGTTGGGAAGACAAGCCTTGTTGGTAGGTATGTGTATGATTCTTTCGAGGGGGACTATTTAGCAACAATTGGCACGGACATACACGTCAAAACAGTTCAGCTTGAGGACACAATGGTCAAGCTGGTTGTGTGGGACATTGCAGGCCAGGATGACTTTGCACAGCTTCGAAAGGCTTACTATCAAAATGCCAGTGGAGCGTTCTTCGTTTTTGATTGTACTAGGCCAGAAACAATCGAGAGGATTGAGGAATGGATTGAGGCCTTGTATGGTGTGACAAAGCAAATCCCGCTGGTGCTCCTCGAGAATAAGATTGATTTGGACAGCAAAATTGATGCCAAGGAAATAGAAAGAATAGTCAAGAAGCATGGCCTGACACACGTAAGGACAAGCGCCAAAGAGGATACAAATGTCGAAGAGGCATTTATACAGATGACTCGAGAGATTCTCGAGAAGACAAGGTCCAAGGGCGCCGCTTCTTTGGAAGGCTAGATATATGCGTAAGGTTAACATATGAAATAGACATAATGCTAGAGGGGTGCCACCATGGAAGATCCTGACTTTGTCTACAAAATCGTCCTCCTTGGTGAGTCCGGAGTAGGTAAGACTTCTCTTGTGCAGCGGTACGTGTATGATAGCTTGAGTCCAGAGATGGCTCAGACCATTGGTGCTGTTTTGCATGTGAAGACTATTCCCCTGGAAGATGCTAACTACAAGCTGATCATCTGGGATCTTGGAGGACAGGAATCCTTCAGGCAACTGCGAGAGCAATACTGCGCCAATGCGAGCGGCGCATTCTTTGTCTTCGATAGGGGTCGCCCAGAAACCTTGGGAAGCATCGATAGATGGATGGAATCGCTGTACGCATCAGCAGGTGAAGTTCCTGTCGTGGTCATTGAGAATAAGATTGACCTCGACCCGGTCTTTGATGCGAAGGATATACAGGCAGAGATCGACAACCGAAGGCTTGCGCTCATGCAGACAAGTGCCACAGAGAGTATGAACGTGAATCAGACATTCGAGGGACTTGTGCGAACTATCCGTGGTGCCAGATCTTAGTGTGGGGCATCTGGGGACCTACCTTTATAGGCCAGACCCAGTTTCTTCTTCTCTCCCGTCACCATGTACACCGCTCTCTCAGCAATGGCGAAGGCTTGGTCTGCAGCACGCTCACAGTATCTTCCCACAATAACATAGAACATAGCCATCGTTGTGATATCAGTTCTTTTTCTCAGGTATTCGGCTATCTCCTCGAACATTTCTGATGTTTCTCGATCACTATCTGCCTCCATCTTTTCAAGCTCATCGATATCAGATAGGTCATTCTCAAGTACTCCCCTCATAGCTATATTGAGTGTCTTATTCGCTAAGTCAGCCACATAGGGCAATGATTCGAGTTCTTTGAAATGCTGCAAGCCCTCGCATAGTCTGACAATGTGCGCAATTTTGTAGGCATATCTACCTATACGATGGAGGTGATATGACACCTGAAGATAGGTTGCTAGTCGTCTAAGATCAGATGCAACAGGCTGTCTTCTAGCAATGGTTTCAAATACATTGGCTTCAACTTTCCCTGATAGATCTTCTATCTTCTGAGAGTTCTCTTTGACCTCCGCCGCCATTTCTTGATCGAGAAGTTCGAATGATTTCATTGATTTCATGAAAGCTACTGAAGAGAGCTCATAGAGTTCTCTCAGCTGATTGCCAATCTCCTTGATACGAATCTCAAGTTGTGTCCACATAACGCTCACCTATCCTATTCTTCCCGTGATAAATGCCTCAGTTCTCTCGTCTGAGGGTGCCTCCGCTATTCTATTTGTCTTATCAAACTCCACCAGCTCACCAAGGTATAGGAAAGCCGCCTGATCTGAAACTCTGAATGCCTGCTGAACGTTGTGGGTAACTATTATGATTGTGTATTCTTTCTTCAGCTCAATAATTAGCTCCTCTATTTTGCCGGCACTAATTGGATCAAGCGCAGATACAGGCTCATCCATGAGAAGGACTGGAGGATCCACTGATAGGGCTCTGGCAATACAGAGCCTCTGTTGTTGACCTCCGGAGAGATTTGGTGCTGGCTCTTCAAGACTATCCTTGACTTCATCCCACAAAGCTGCTTTCCTCAAGGATTGCTCAACCAGCCCTGCAAGCTCATCTTCATCCTTCATTCCATGGAGTTTTGGTCCATATGTGATGTTCTCACGCACACTCATTGGGAATGGATTAGGACGTTGAAAGACCATTCCGACTCGACGTCTCAGATCATAGATATCTGCATCTGGAGCGTAGATATTCTCACCTTGAAGTAAAACCTCACCGCTCATCCTGAAACTCCCAATCGTGTCATTCAATCGGTTGATACTTCTTAGCAAGGTTGACTTGCCGCAACCTGAGGGGCCCATTACTGCTGTAACTGAATTGTCTTCAAAGTAGCAACTGATGTCTTTCAAGATTTTTTTCTTGCCAAACCAGGTTGAAAGGTTTCGGACTTCTATCTTATAAGGATACGACATAGGTTAGACAATCCTCCTTGTAAGTTTTCGAAGTATAATGTTAGCAATGATGTCAACAACTAGGACCATCAATAGGAGAACCAAAGCCGCTCCATGCGCCTTAGCTTGTAGGTATTCTCTAGGATCTGTAATGTAGGACCAAACCGTATATGGAAGTGAAGCTACCCATGAACCACCCCCGGCAATACTTGTTGGTACGCCAAGAGTGTTGCCGGCAGTGAATATCAACGGAGCTGTTTCTCCCATTACCCTTCCTACCGCAAGTAGAATCCCTGTAATTATCCCTGGGATTGCTGCGCGGATGGTTATGTTCCATGTGGTTGTCCATTTTGTAGCTCCGAGTGCAAGAGACGCTTCCCTTAATTCCATAGGTACCTGCTTGAGTGCTTCCTGGGTGGTTCGAAGCACAGTCGGAATCATCATGAAAGCAAGAGTAAAGCCTCCAGCTATTAGACCCATTCCTACATGCAGAAAGTTTACAATAAAAGCGAAGCCAAAGGCACCGAAAACAATCGATGGAATACCCGCGAGAACGTCTGCTGCGAACTCAATGATGCTTGTCACTTTCCCTGGTCGTGCGTATTCAGTGATGTAGACTGCACCCAACACGCTAAGAGGAATTCCAACCACGCAAGCAACAACCATCAGTAAAATTGTTCCTGCAATGGCATTCCTAATACCACCTTCTAGTCCTGGTCCTGGAAAAGTACCAATGAACTCCAATCCCTGCCCTTGTCCAGTCCCGAAGACTTCAGGAATCCCAACTGAGAGAACTTGAATTAAGACCAGAAAGAATGGTGAAACAATGATGATGATACAGACTCCAAGTAGTATCTTGAACATGAAATCGAAGAAAGTCCTCTTTGAACTCATCTGCATCTTGAGATAGCGTAATAGCAAGATGAGTCTGCCGTCGGGCTCCGGAGATACCGAATTCTCTTCGTACTGTTGATCTTCGGGGATGCTTGATTGTTTACTCATATGAACAACTCACCCCATCCCCCTCGTTTTCATTCCCCATCGAATGAACAGCTTGGCCATAATGGTGAATGAGATGGACATTATCATGAGTACGAATGCGACAGCAAACAAAGCTGAACGCCAGAGTGGAAATACAAATGCATAGCCTAGTTGATTTGTAATTATGGAGGTCATGACGTATGTGGGATCAAATAGGGAGAATGGTATTTGGAGAGCGTTACCAGTCACCATAAGAACTGCCATTGTTTCCCCTACTGCCCTGCCAAGGGACAGGACAATTGCTGCCCCTATTCCTGGCATTGCTGCTCCCATTACGACTTTCCTTGCAGTTTCAGTACTTGTCGCACCTAAGGCAAGGGATGCCTCTCGGAGAGTTCTCGGCACGGATCGTAGTGCATCATCCGAAACCGTCACAATAGTTGGTAACAGCATAATTGCTAGAATGATTCCTCCGGCAAGAAGGCTTAGTCCATTTGATTCCAAACCAAAAGCGGGTGCAAGGACTGAACCTATCC
>JBHLQK010000123.1:0-9449 GCA_048884925.1 Candidatus Thorarchaeota archaeon | reverse complement strand
CACTGGCACCAGCCAAGTGATGTGTTTGAGAATGTAGACTTTGATGCCATTGAACGTACAATGGATTTCGTTTGGCTCTTGCTGCAAGCTATTGATCGAGAAGTAGCATGATTATCCATGAAACTCCATCCTCACTCGTTCCATCAAATCCGAATCTGTGAATAGGTCAATAGCTGTCATGGCGAGTGCCTTTGCGGCATTAAGCATAGCTTCATGTCCTCGGTCCGATGCCGCAGCTGCGGCAAACTCCTTCGAGTGCCCAGCAACACTACCATCGCATATGGCAATGTATGGATGAATTGCTGGAACAACTTGGCTTACGTTGCCAATGTCACTGGATCCACCGCTACCTTCTGGTAGGTCCGTCATCGGTTCACCAATTGCTTGGAGATTCTTAGTCCATGCCTCTCCCAGAGCCTTGTTCATCTTTCTAGATTGATAGGATGGCTCGATGACTTTGAAATTGAGAGTTGCCCCTGTCGCACTGGCAGCCCCCTTGGCGCAGTTTTCGAGCTTCTTCACAAGCTCGCCACAATAGCTGTCCTCTGGAGCTCTCACATAGAAGTCCGCAGCAGCATAATCAGGTACAATATTGGGCTTGATACCTCCATGTGAAATGACTCCGTGAATTCTGGATTTATCCTTGATATGTTGACGTAAGGCGTTGATTCCGTTGAAGGTCTGTATAACAGCATCCAAGGCATTGATTCCTTTCTCTGGACTGGCGGCAGCATGAGAGGATTTTCCGTGGAACTCAATCTTCACCTCAGTCAGAGCTAGACCCTGTCGGCCAACCACGGTGTATCCTGAGGAGGGATGGAACATCATCGCCGCATCGACTCCGTCAAACTCTCCTGCTTCGACCATCGCAATTTTGCCCCCGATGTCCTCCTCTGCAGGAGTTCCGAGAAAAATCAGCTTGCCAGGAAGATCCTTCTTGATTTTGCCAAGAGCAAGGCACGCACCCAGAGCAGCGCTTCCTATCAGATTATGACCACAAGCGTGGCCGATCTCTGGCAAAGCATCATATTCAGCTAGAATTGCAGCAGATGGCCCATCCGATATATCTGGATGAACTGCACGGATTGCGGTCTCCATCCCTGCTACACCTAGCTCAACTAGAAATCCAGCTTTCTCTAACTCATCAGCTAAGCGACGACTTGCCTTTATCTCTTTGAATGCAATCTCTGGATTGTCAAACATCTCCTTACTGACATCAATCAGGAGGCTGCGATTCTTATCAACATGCGCTATTGCCTTGTCTTTCCACATGGTCATCCAATTAGGGGCGTGCAAGCTGCATCTTGAAGTTTCGCATGTGAGTGCTATGAACCTCCGTTCCTATAACCATCATTCATTCAAATAATGATATGCTCTACCAGAAGCACTATATTGGATTTGAAGTACGCATGCCGCGGAGCTCTGCATATATGACCGAAACCTGCCGGGACAGCAAATGTCGACGTATGATACAAGATATTGATAGTGCGATCAGGCATGAGAGTAATGCCTGGTCTATCATCCTTAGGAGCTCTCAGAACCTAAATGATGTGAACTACGCGCTTCGTTTTTGTGAGGTCTTTCGTTTAGAAGCCAAAGTCAAGATCGATTCAAGAGGAATTGAGGTTTTAGTCCGAGATGATTTCATTCGACTTCTTTAGGGAATAGCAATCATTTCCTCCGTCTATTCTCTTCTCTCTGGACCTTCCACAATGTACGCATGAACAGTTGTTTTAAGACACGACGCCACTCTGATTCTCCTTGCGTCAAATTTTTGCCTTTCAAAATCTCCTTATGCAATTTCTTCAAGTCATCTCCAGCTCGACCAATAGTAGATATGGCTTTGTTGCTAGCTTCAGCTTCTATTGCATCTTCAAGAATAGCCAACATTCTATTCTTCATCATGTTCCAGTCAGTACCGTGGCCAGATGAGATTATAGGACCTGAAATAATTAGAACCTTCAAACTCTCCATTTCCTTTCTCCATGGTTGAAGCGCCTTGGAGGTGATTTCTTCTGGCAAAAAGAGGATGAAATAATCGGCAAGAGAAATTACTGCTCTCTCAAAGGATTTGCTCTCATACGGCCCTTTCATTCCTCACACCGTGGCTGCTGTAGGTTTCTTGATATAAAACTCTGTTCTATCAAAAGCCTAACAAAGATTCTCTCTTCGCCACTGAATCCAACATTCCTCCACCGTCAACATTGATTACTTCGCCAACAATGAAACTAGCAGCGTCTGAGGCTAGGAACAAGATAGTATTAGCAATGTCTTCAGGCTTGCCAACACGCTTCAATGGTACTTCCACCCTGACATATGCATCAACCTTCTCCTGTGTCCAACCACCTTCGCGACTTCCAATTTCTTCAGGTGTCCAGGTTTCAATGAGTCCCGGAGTTATGCAATTGACATTGATTCCAAAGGGGGCTAGGTCTCCTGCAAGACCCTTTGTCAGTCCAATCATGCCTGCCTTACTGGCAGGATATTGAACACCGGAGGAGAGGCTCCCAGTGACTCCAGCACCACTGGATATGTTGATGATCTTGCCTGATTTCCGTGGAATCATTTTCTTCGCCACAGCTTGCGCGCAATGGAACGCCCCAGTCAAGTTAACGGCAATGACATTATCCCAAGTTTCTTGAGAGGTTTCGGTGACTATTGCATATCCCCCAGAAACATACGCATTATTGACAAGAATGTCTATTCGACCAAACTTGTTGAAAACTTCTTCAACCATTACATCCACTTCAAGCTTCTTGGAAACATCGACCGTGAAAGCTTCTGCTTCGAGTCTTTTTGCTTGAATATCAGCTGCGATCTTCTCTGCACCTTCACCGTTGATGTCCACAATAATGGATGTAGCTCCACGTTTTGCAAACGCCCATGCTGTAGCTGCTCCAATTCCGCGTGCTGCACCAGTTACAATTGCTACTTGATTCTTGAACTCCATTTTCTGACACCTCACTTGAATTCAGGCATCACTTGTTCCGCGAAGAGACGCACGCCACGCTTACTGGGGAAGTCTTCAAATCGAAGAGTAAAGTAGGTGATTCCCACATCTTTGAGAGCTTCAAACATCTCAACAATCTCCTCAGGAGTTCCCATTTGAACCACAAACGGATTGTCAGGCAAATCTCTCAAGCGCTGTACTTCAGCCAAGTATTGGTTGATCTCCTTCTCATTCTCGTAAATCCAGAACCAGCAGCCCCATGAGAAGACAATATCCTTGAAGCTACGCCCATATTCGTCACAGGTCTTCTCAACGAAGTTTAGCCGCTCTTGCAGGTCATCTAGATTCATGCCCCCATAGATGTCGATGTGGTCTGCATATTTCGCAGCAACACGGAGTGTACGGTTTCCGCGCGCCCCAATCACTATGGGAAACGGTTTCTGAATAGGCTTAGGCTCACAAATGAGGTCCTTGACTTGGAAATACTCTCCTTCATAGGAGATCTTTCCCTCCTCCGAAAACATCAGGTTCATCAATTCGATTGTTTCCTGCATTTGAGCCAGTCGAATCTTATGTGCAGGGTAGGGGAATCCGAATGCATCGTATTCGTGAGGAGTCCAACCGAGGCCGAAACCAAGTGGATACAGCCGACCGTCGGCAATTTGATCGAGGGTGGCAATCTCCTTGATGAAGAGGGACGGATTGGGGAGATAGCGCATGGTGTTCACAGTGAGGGTGCCAACAGTTACTCGCTTCGTAGCCTCTGCTAGAGCGGATATTGTGGACCAACAGGCCAGACGAGAAACATCTTCCATAGGGTGGTCTGGCATGATAATCGAATCAAATCCCAGCCGCTCACATTCTTGAGCAACCTCTCGGACCAATGGCCAGTGGATGCGTTTGTATGGCGTAATATTGATGTTCTCGCTATCTGGGGCTACAGTTGAAATCACACGGCTCAATCTAGCACCGAATTTGATTCTCTTTTTCATAAAATCAGACTCCTAGCGGAATTTAGTGATTTTCAGAAATACCTGTAGAAGACGCTTCGATTTTACGAATAAATCTCTATCTAACTTTCGTGACTATGATGATTGATAGCAATGTGAAGCTTCATCAGAACTACTAAAAGGACCACACAATATTGTGAAGTTGGCTGGCAATGACAAAACTGAGAATCACAGATACAACTCTTAGAGATGCTCATCAATCCCTGATAGCAACTCGAATGAGAACAGAGCATATGTTGCCAATCTGTGAAAAGATTGACAACGTGGGCTATCATTCGCTCGAGATGTTTGGTGGAGCCACATTCGATTCCATGATGCGGTTTCTCGATGAGGATCCCTGGGAAAGAGTTGAAACTCTGCGTGATGCAATGCCGAACACCAAGTTCCAAATGCTGCTCCGAGCACAGAACGTGGTTTCATATCGCCACTATGCAGATGACGTGCTAGAAGCCTTTATTGTAGAAGCAGTTAAGGTCGGGATTGACATCTTTAGAATCTTTGATGCCCTAAATGATGTCAGAAACATGGAAGCGGCGATGAAGTGCGTCAAGAGGGAGGGCGGTCACGTTCAGGCAAGCTTCTGCTACACACTCAGTCCTTTCCATACAAATGACAGGTTTGTTGAGAAATCCAAGCAGCTTTATGACCTCGGAGCTGACTCGATATGCATCAAGGATATGGCCGGCCTAATTTCCCCAAATGCTGCCTTCGAACTTGTGAGCATGCTAAAGGATGCAATTGATATCCCCATACAGCTACACTCACACTATACTAGTGGCATGGCATCAATGGCTTATCTCAGGGGAGCGGATGCAGGCGTTGATGTTGTTGACTGTGCAATATCATCTCTGTCTATGGCCACATCCCAGCCAGCTGTAGAGTCAATTGTTGAGGGTCTCAAGGGATCGAAGCGTGATACTGGCTTGGACCTCAACTTGTTGGCTCAGATTGCAGACTACTTTAGAAAAATCAGAGGAAGATACAGCCAGTTTGAGGGTAGTTTAAAGGGAGTTGATCCCCAGGTCATGGTCTTCCAGATTCCAGGAGGAATGCTTTCTAACCTAGACAACCAACTCAGAGAACAGGGTGCATTGGACCGTTATGACGAGGTACTCAAAGAGGTCCCTAAGGTCAGGGCAGAACTTGGCTATCCTCCACTGGTGACGCCGTCCAGTCAGATTGTAGGAACACAGGCGACTTTGAATGTCATCACCGGGGAGCGCTACAGCATGATTCCTCATGAGGTCAAGCAGTACATAAGAGGCTACTATGGACGTCCCCCCGCTGATATTGACCCTGAGATCAAAAAGAAGGCGATTGGAGATGAGAAGCCTCTTGACTGCAGACCTGCGGATTTGCTTGAGCCTGAACTCTCCAAGGCGGAAGAGGACTTGAAGGACATCCCCCATCTCCCTAGGGATGTTGTTTCTTACGCGCTGTTCCCTCAATATGCTCTTGATTTCCTGAAGCGAAAAGCCCAGAAGAAGGCGCGAGGGGACATGACAGCTGAACAGGAGGCTGCCATGATTGCAGCTGTTCTTCATATGAGTGCCGAAACTACAAGTGGATTTAGTGCGCCGCTATTACACGGTGATGCATGGGCAAGAGCTGGAATCGATGATCAGCACGCTTCAACAGCGGCTTCAGCTCCCGGGCAGTGGGAGCGTTCGAGCTCCTCATGGGCGTCAGCAGGCAGGCGAGAAGAAATGCGCCGCAGACGACAGGGGGTTCCGTGATGAGTTCTGAGTACGAAATCAAACTCGAAGACCGCACCTACAACGTTGAGATAAAGAAGCTCGATGAAGGAGGGCTACTCATAGTCAAAGTTGGTGACGAGAGCTTCACGCTTAAGGTTGAAGAAACTGAGGAGGGGTCATGGAGTGTGAATGACACCTATACTGACCACGCTATCAAACTCACTTCCAGGACCGGTAGCAAAGCTACACTGGAGCTTAATGGTGATCAGCATGAGATTGAGTGGACACGTGTAAGAACGCAGGTTGGAACAGCGCCGTCTGCAGGAGTACCAGTATCAAGTGGGAAAAAGGTCACAGGTGGAATATACCCGCCCATGCCAGGTAAAATCACTGAAGTCATGGTGAGGGTCGGTGATGCGGTTAAGCGTGGCGATACGGTCTGCATTCTTGAAGCAATGAAGATGTTCAATGAGTTGAAGGCAACATCAACAGGAACTGTAAAAGAGGTCAATGTCGAATCAGGATCAAATGTCACTCCTAATGATCTGCTGGTTTTAGTTGAATAGGGGGTGTCCGCTTGGAGCCAGTCTATGTTATTGGCATTGGCATGACTCGTTTTGGAATGCTAGAAGAGTCAATTGTTGAGCTGGCTGAACTGGCAGCCAAGGAAGCAATTCTTGATTCAGGAGCTGAAGGTCAGACATTTGATAGAATGCTTGTCGGGTCTCAGAATCCCGATGAGTTCACAGGGATTGGACACCTCTCCACGTTACTAGCAGACAGAATAGGGATTGTTCCTGCTGGAGCCACACGAGTGGAAACTGGTCCTTCTTCTGGTTCAAGTGCATTTGAAGTTGGGTTCTCTCTCATTGCAGCTGGACTCTCCGACCTCGCACTCATTGTCGGAGTAGAGAAGATGTCCGGAGTTGAGAGAAGTGCTGCATCAGGGATTATCGCTAAAATGCTGTCCAATGAGAATGAAACGCGATACGGAGCAACGCCCATTGCCCTTGCCGCCATTATGGCCAGACGTTACATGCATGAATACGGATTGATACGAGATGAGCTTTCCTTGATTCCTGTTAAGGCTCATAGAAACGGGGCACGCAATCCATTAGCTCACTTCCAGAAAGAAATCACAGTTGAGATGGTAAACAGTGCTCGTGTTGTAGCAGACCCCTTGACTCTTTACGACTCATGTCCTGTCAGCGATGGTGCAGCAGCACTTGTCTTGGCGTCTGAGAAGATGATGAAGGACACGGCTCAAAGAGACCGGTGTGCGAAGGTGCTTGGAGTCGGTCATGCAACTGACTATCTCGCAATCCAGCACAGACAATCTCTGACGTCTATGAACGCAACAAAGGTTGCAGCTCAGAAAGCCTTCCGGATGGCTGGATTGGCGGTTGATGATATTGATGTCTTTGAGTTGCATGACGCATTCTCAATATTGGAGCTTGTCAACATGGAGGATATCGGTCTTGCAGAGCCAGGGACCGCCATCAATATGGTCAAAAATGGAATGACCGAAGTTAATGGACCTTCGCCTGTAAATACGACTGGTGGTTTGAAATCCCGTGGACACCCGACAGGGGCTACAGGTGTTGCCCAAATCCGAGACGTGATGCTTCAGCTCAGAGGTGAAGCTCCAAGGATGATACAAGTTGACTCACCCAAAAGGGCTCTTTGTCAAAACATTGGCGGATTCGGAAATAATATGGTAGTTTCCATCTTCACTCGGATTTAGCGCCAGGAATCCCAAATCCTTCATCTGTCCAAGATTTTCATATTAATTTCTAACAAGCTCAAGCATCTCATACGCGCAAATGGAATGAGGTGACCTTCACTTTGTCAATCCAAAACTCCGAGACCGGGTGTGGATATGGACTACTGTCTCTTCAAATCTTCATGCAGCAAATGCGTTAGAGCATCCTAGAATTGGGATTGCTCCAGTCTACAAGAGAGAGGGGTTCTCAGACCCCACGATCAAACAGATAATGGGCACTGATATAGAGAAGATTGGCGAAGCACTCAAGATTGATGGAAGCGTGGATGACCTCGCCGACGACACTCAGATTTGTTTCAACGAAGCCCCCGAATTCAGGAAATTCATCAAGAAAAATATGAAGAGTGTCGTGAGTAGTTCCAGAACTCGAAAGAAGTAGTATAGTGCTAAATCGTATTGATTTTCATAATCCTTTTCTGAGACATTTATCCAGTTGAATCTGAGATAGATCAGATGGACATTTGGGGGTCAAGCTGCAGCAACTGCTCTAAGACGGTGGTTCCTAGAAGAGAAACCTGTCCTTATTGTGGTCCCAATGAGAAAATGACTTCTGTCCAACTCAGTAATCGGGGGGTTATTCTGAGCTATACTAGCCTTGATGCGCCAATAGAGGGACTCATCCCTCCTGTCATGCTGGCTCTAGTTGAACTGGATAGAGGTGCTGTCATTCTTGCTCTAGCCGATAAGAATGAGATAGAGAATATAGAAATTGACAATGCTGTCTTACTCCAGCAGGATGATGAAAACCGTTTTGCTATTTCAACGGCGCCTCAATGATTTTCCCATTTCCTCTCTAGTTAGTGATTTAAGCAAGTTCTTTTCCAATCCAATTGGGTATCGACCATGACCGATTATCTTAGCAGCACACTTTGGACAGACGATGAACTCGCATTCAGAAAGGAAGTCAGAGCCTTTTGTCAGAAGGAAATCGCTCCGATTGCGGATGAGATTGACAAAGGGCCATATCCTAGAGAACTGATTCACAAGATTGGCCAAGCTGGCTACATGGGCGCACACCATGAAAAGTCCGTAGGAGGAACAGAAAGAGGGCTTTCCTACGAAATCATAGTAGCCGAAGAGATAAGTGCAGTCAACGGCGGCCTCGACATGGCCCGAATGGCATCTGCTACCCTTTATGGAATGCCTGTGAGCAAGTTTGGAACAGACGAACAGAAAAAGAAATACCTGACCCCAATCATCAAGGGCGAGAAAATTGGTTGTATAGGTATTACAGAACCTGATGTGGGTTCCGATACTGCTGGTATGAAGACGAAAGCTGAGAAGGACGGCGACGAATGGGTGTTGAACGGCGAGAAGAAGTTCATTACCAATGGTAGCGTAGCCAATTATATGTGTGCGTTTGCAATCACTGACCCTAGTGTCAAAGCCAAGAATGGGATGAGTGCATTTATTGTCGACACAAAGAGTGATGGATTTTCAGTTGTGCAAGATCATGAGCTCCTTGGCATGAAATCAGCTAGAGTGTCTTGGTTGAAGTTTGAGGATGTCAGAATTCCCAGCGATATGTTGCTTGGGGAACCGGGTCAAGGATTCCATATCCTGATGGATGAACTAGACAGCGAAAGGACTGCAATAGCGGCTGAGGCAATCGGTTATGCAAGGACTCCCTATGAAATAGCAGTCAAGTATTCCAACGAAAGAGAACAGTTCGGAAGGCCAATACGGGCGTTTGAAGGGGTGAGCTTTAAAATCTCTGATATGGCAATGAAGCTCGAGGCTGGTCGTGCACTGACTCTTACAGCTGCCCGTGCATATGACAGGGGCGATAATATCACAAAGCTCGCATCGATTGCAAAGCTCTACACCACTGAGTCTGCAATCCAGATTACAAATGAAGCTATACAGATACTTGGAGGAGCTGGTTACACAACGGATTATCCCATTGAACGATTTTTCCGAGATGCCAGACTCATGACGATAGGTGGCGGCACTGCGGAGATACTTCGGTTTCTAATTCAGAGAGAAGTGTTCAAAGAGTTCGATGAACT
>JBHLQK010000122.1:9157-9482 GCA_048884925.1 Candidatus Thorarchaeota archaeon | reverse complement strand
GGGGCGGGGGAGGAGAGAGAAAGGATGAAGCAGGGTCCGCCCCCCCATACCCTGCTTCGTTTTCCAATGCAACATGCCCGGATGGATACCTGTTCGCATCCACGCGGAGTTCTTGCATATTACCGCAACATGTGTAGTACCCGAGTGCATTATAAGGTATTGTGGTTGTAAACATTCATCAAGTTAGTATGTTGGATGTTTAAACCTCAGTTTGAACTAGCTGGAAAATGGGATGTTCTGAACCATGATTGACGATGAGAATCTTATAGATGGCCTTTCATCACTGGGATTTAAGGTGGGAACTGAGCAAGAGTCGAGATCAGTG